>CALVXL010000154.1 GCA_944369635.1 uncultured Clostridia bacterium | reverse complement strand
ATCCCAGAAAACCGAATCAAATCCGACTTTTCCGCCGTGAAGCGTATTGCCGTTGTCATTGGGATACAGCGCATATTTTTTGCCGTTTAATTCAAATTCGGCTCCGCCGATACGATTTCCGACTCGCCCAATAAGCGCATTAAAATATCCTTCCGAACCTTTGTATTCGCTGATATCGTTAAATCCGATGACAACATCCCTTTCCACGCCGTTTATGTCTGATATAAACAGTCTGTGAATTCTTCCGCCGTAATTGATGATTTGCGCTCTTACTCCATTGCCTGAAGATAATTCATAGCATTTGAATATATCGTTTCCGAATTTCTTTTCTTCGATAAGTTTAACCATAATTTTTTTAAAGAACCGTCGTGCCAACTTTGCGGACTTTTAACGGAATCACTTTCTCCTTTCCGTAAATTTTTGACATTTCGTTTACAAATTCTTTTACGCATTCGTTCTGCAGGACATTGAGCGTGGTTCCAGCAAGTCCCCCGCCATGCACGCGGTTTGCTCCTCCGTGAAGATACTTTCGCCCGATAGCGAGCGCCGTAGGAATCAGCTGTTCAATGTCCCCTTGCGGAAAACAATTTTGCAGATCGGTCTGCGAACTTATTCCCGAATCGGATATGCACTTCAGAAAACTTTCGTAATCCCCGTTTGTAAGAGCGCCCGCCAATGCGTAAACGCGTTTATTTTCGTTATAGAAATGAATCGCCCTGAGAATGGCCCTGCCGTTGACGTTCTTTTTCAGTTCGGGAAGCGCGGCGTAAAAATCGTCCTCATCCACTTCGATCAAACGCTCTTTGCCGAAATATGCGCAGACCTTTTTCATTTCCTCGGTAATTGCGGCATATTCACCCGTTAAATTTTTATGATCTCCGCCCGTATCGATTAAGACAAGCGTATATTCGTTCAAATCACAATCGATATGTTTCGGCGTAACGTCCCCTTTGGTTCTGAAGTCCAAAAGCGTAAGCCCGCCAAAGGCGATAGCGCTCTGATCGAGAAGTCCGCAGGGTTTGCCGAAATAAACGTTTTCGGCAAATTGTGAAATGAAAACTTTTTCCTTTTCGCTTACCCTGCCGTCATTATATAAAAAGTTCAGGATTTCGCATATGAGGATCTCAAAAGACGCGGAACTCGACACCCCCGCGCCGCCGGCGACGTTGCTGGTCGTACAAGCGGTAAAGCCGCCGATTTTATAACCTCTTTTCAGAAAACCTTCACAAATGCCTTTTACCAGCGCATCGGAAGAACCTGCCGGCAGCTTTTTATCGGAAGCCGTATCGACGACAACGTCGGGATAACCTTCCGACTTTACCGTAATGATTCCGTTATCTTCCGGCAAAAACATGGCTATCGTATCCAGACTGATCGCACACCCGACGGCCACGCCGCCGTTATGGTCAGTATGATTTCCGATCACTTCCACTCTGCCGCTCGACGAAGCCATATATCCCGTTTTTCCCTTTTCCGCGCGAAAACGTTCAATCAGTTTATCATAGCGCTTTAATTGCCGTTCACTTGTTTCGCCATAGAGAACGGGAAAATATTTTGCCACTTCCGCAGCGCTGTTCACAGTTTTTTTTCCGAATTCCATAGTTGCCCCTTCCGTTTTTTTACAGTATACCATTTTTTTCGCTTCTGTGCAATCATTTTAATTTCCTTTTCGCGGGCAAAATATCTTGACAATAAAGTTTATAATATATTATAATATTAATATTCGAAATTATCGGATTTTCACGGAGGCTTTATGGACTACAACAGGATTGAAAAGAAATGGCAGGAATATTGGGAAAAAGAAAAAATTAACTATTTTAACCCAAAAAATGCGGATAAAAAATATTATTGTCTGGAAATGTTTTCCTATCCGTCCGCAGCAAAACTGCACGTAGGGCATTGGTACAATTACGGTCTGACCGACAGTTTTGCCCGCTATAAGAAAATGAAAGGCTACGAAGTTTTTCAACCCGTAGGCTTTGACGCATTCGGCCTCCCCGCGGAAAACTACGCAATAAAAACGGGTGTACACCCCAAGGATTCCACTTTAAAAAACATAGAAAATATGGAAGAAACCTTGCGTGAAATGGGCGCAATGTTCGATTGGAATTCTGAAATCAAAACCTGCGACGAAAGTTATTACAAATGGACTCAGTGGCTCTTTTTAAAACTCTTTGAAAAAGGACTTGCATACAGAAAAGCCGCCCCCGTTAACTGGTGCCCATCCTGCAATACCGTTCTCGCAAACGAACAGGTCATCGACGGGCAATGCGAAAGATGCCACAGCACGGTTGTAAAAAAGAACCTCACACAGTGGTTTTTCAAGATAACCGGGTATGCGGAAGAGGTGTTAAGCGGACTCAACGATCTCGACTGGCCGGAAAAAACGAAATCAATGCAAAGAAACTGGATCGGAAAATCCACGGGCGGCGAAATCGAATTCGGCACCGAAAGCGGCGACAAATTCAAAGTATTCACCACGCGCGCCGATACGCTGTTTGGCGTTAGCTTCGTTGCGCTCGCCCCCGAACATCCCCTCGTTGCGAAACTGACGACGCCGGAATGTAAAGAAGCGGTCGATCATTATATTTACGAAACTTCCAAGGCTACGGAAATCGATCGTCTTTCCACAGTGAGGGAAAAAACGGGCGTTTTTATCGGCGCTTACGCGATCAACCCCATCAACAACAAGAAAGTTCCCATTTTTGCGGCTGATTACGTATTATATTCTTACGGTACGGGCGCAGTCATGGGCGTTCCCGCGCACGACGAACGAGACTTTGTCTTTGCGCAGAAATACGATCTTCCCATCGTTCGCGTCGTCAAAGGCAAAGACGGTGAAAACGACGATCTTCCCTTTACGCAGTACGGAATTACCATTAACAGTCAGAAATTTGACGGTATGACGAGCGAAGAAGCCAAAAAAGCCATCGTGAACGAACTCGTCAAGCAAAATAAAGGCGAACATAAGATCAACTACCGTTTGAGAGACTGGCTCGTTTCCCGTCAGAGATACTGGGGCGCGCCTATCCCCGTCATTCATTGCGACAAATGCGGAATCGTTCCCGTTCCTTATAAAGATCTGCCTGTCAAACTCCCCTACGACGTGGAGTTTAAACCCGACGGGAAATCACCGCTCGCGAAGCACGAAGGCTTTATGAACGTAAAATGCCCAATTTGCGGCGGCGACGCGCACAGAGATCCCGATACGCTAGACACTTTCGTTTGCTCGAGCTGGTATTATCTGAGATATCCCGACGCGCACAACGCAAAAGAGCCGTTCAGCAAAGATATCGTCGACAAAATGTTGCCGGTCGATAAATATGTCGGCGGCGCGGAACACGCCTGTATGCACCTGCTTTATTCCCGCTTTATCACGAAAGCGCTCAGAGATATGGGCTATCTCGATTTCGACGAACCGTTTAAATCCCTCGTACACCAGGGCGTTATACTGGGGCCCGACGGCATGCGCATGAGCAAATCGCGCGGAAACGTAATTTCGCCCGACGATTATATCAAGCAATACGGATCCGATACTTTCCGCCTCACCTTGATGTTCGGTTTTTCTTATACCGAAGGCGGACCGTGGAGCGACGACGGGATTAAGGCGATCGGCAAGTTCCTCGACAGAATCGAGCGACTTTCCGATAAAGTCGTACAGTTAAAAGCGGAAAAGAACGGAAATTTCGGAAAAAACGAAAAAGATCTCGATTATGTGAGAAACTATACTATAAAATGCGTCGATAAAGATATGGATACGTTCTCTTTCAATACCGCGGTCGCGCGCATGATGGAATTTCTGAACGCGCTTTACAAATACGACGCACTGTCTGAAAAGAACGCGAAATTCATGCGGGAAGCTTTCTCCGATTTTATCATGCTGCTCGCTCCCTGCGCTCCGCACTTTTCGGAAGAAATCTGGGAAAGACTCGGCAACAAAAAGTCTGTTTTCCTTTCCCCCTATCCCGTCTGCAACGAAGCGGCACTTGTCAAAGACGAAGTGGAAGTCGCCGTTCAGTTCAACAGCAAGATGCGCGGACGCATCGTCGTTCCCGCAGGCGTAAGCGAAGAGGAAATCCGAAAGATCTTATCTCAGGACGAAAAACTCGCTCCGATGCTGGAAGGAAAAGAAATCAAGAAATTGATCGTCATTCCGAACAGATTGATTAACGTTATCATTTAACGAAGCATAGGATTAAATTATGGCTGAAAGAAAAAAGAAAAAAACGGGCGGCGACGAGGATATTTCCGTTCAGTCCCAAAACGGCGTAACGGAAGCGCCTCCTCCGGAGGAGAAAACGGAAACCGCGGTTTCAGCCGTCTTGACGGAAGAGTCCGTCCAGACGGCCGTTGCCGAAACAAAAAAGAAATCCGGCCGCAAAAAAACCGTAAAAACCGAATCGGCGGAAACCACCGTGCAAATCTCGGAAACGGAGGAAATTAAGACTGAAACTTCCGACCAGTCGCAAAAGGAAGAGGCCGAGCAGATCAGCATGGATCTGCAGGAACAGAAAACGCTTCCGCCCGTCCCGTCCTCTTATTATGAGCTGGAAGACGAAAAGGAAGTCAGCGATATCGTCTATCTTTGGAAGGCGTTGAAAAACAAATTCAAAAAAGACAAGACGAAGAAAAAGAAGAAAAAATTTAATCCCCTCCCTTCCGTACATGCGACGCGTTATCATCCGCCGCTGAACGTCGGGCTTAACGAAGAACAGCTGAACGAACGGTTTGAAAACGATCTCATCAATAAGGTCGAAAACAAATATTCCAAATCGTACAAAAGCATCTTTATAGGGAATATTTTTACTTTTTTCAACTTCCTCGGCTTATTATGCGCGATTGCGCTGATCATCTGTCACGCGGCGTTTAACCGTTTCCTTTTCTGTATCGTATACCTTTTTAATATCAGCATCGGAATCATACAGGAGATCAGAGCGAAACATTCTATCGAAAAGCTTTCTTTGATGTCCAGCCGTTCGGCAAAAGTCATAAGAAACGGCGTGGAAACGGAAATTTCCACCGGCGAAATCGTGTTGGACGATATTCTCCATTTCACGATCGGCAATCAGATATCGACCGATTCCATTATCGAAGAAGGCACGGTAGAAGTCAACGAATCGCTTTTAACGGGCGAGTCCGTCGCCATTAAGAAAACGGTTGGAGACGAACTGTTTGCCGGCAGCTTCATCACCAGCGGCAACTGCCTTGCCCGCGCTAATAAAGTAGGTAAGGAAAATTATATCGAAATCCTTTCTGCCAAAGCGAAAAAATACAGAAAGCCTCATTCCGAGCTTATGCGCTCGTTACAGCTCATCATCACCGTAGTCGGGTTTTTGATCATCCCCATCGCGGTCGGAATGTTCTTTAAACAAATGCAGAATACATCCAACTGGCTCGACATCGTTGACGGCACGGTTGCGGTTGTCGTCGGCATGATTCCCGCGGGCATGATGCTTCTGACAAGTATCGCCTTAGTGGTCGGCGTCATCAGACTTGCGAAAAATCAGACGCTCGTTCAGGACTTGTATTCTCTCGAAATGCTGGCAAGAGTAGACGTATTGTGTCTGGACAAAACGGGAACGATCACCGACGGAAGAATGAAGGTGAGCGACTGCATAATCCTGAATAACAATATTCCGAACACCATCAGCGAGGTCATGGGATCGATGCTGACGGCTCTTAACGATAACAACCAGACTTCCATTGCGTTGAACAACCATTTCGGAAGAAACAATACGTTAAAACCCGTCAAAATACTTCCCTTCAACTCTGCAAGGAAATTTTCCGCCGTTACGTTTGCCGATACGGGTACCTACGCATTCGGCGCTCCCGAATTCGTTCTGAAGGAAATTCCCGACAATGTGTCGAGAATGATCAAGCAATACGCTTCCATGGGGCTGCGCGTGCTGATCCTCGCTTATTCCAAAGCGAGCATTACGGGTGAATCCCTGCCGCTCAGCATGAAGTCCGTCGCCTTAATCACCATCACGGACAATATCCGAGAAGACGCGGTTTCCACCATCCAATGGTTTAAGGAAAACGACGTACAGATCAAAATAATTTCCGGCGATAACCCCGTTACCGTATCGGAAGTTGCGCGGCGCGTCGGCGTGGAAAACGCACACCGTTATATTTCGCTGGAAGGACTGAGCGAAAGCGACGTTATAAACGTGGCAAACAAATATACCGTATTCGGCAGGGTTACGCCCGAACAGAAGGCAATTTTAGTCCGCGCCATCAAAGCGGCAGGACATAACACGGCGATGACCGGTGACGGCGTAAACGACATTTTGGCGCTGAAAGAAGCGAACTGTGCAATATCCGTCGGCTCGGGAAGCGACGCGGCGAGAAACGTTTCCCATCTCGTCTTGATGGATTCCAACTTCTCCTCTATGCCGAAGGTCGTACACGAAGGGCGGCGTGTCATTAACAACATTCAAAACTCCGCTTCGCTGTACCTGATGAAAACGATTTTCATTACCCTGCTTGCTCTATTCATAATTGTGATCCCGGGGATTTCCTATCCTTTCAATACGGCAAATATGATGCTTTTGGAATTTTTGATCATCGGCGCGCCGTCGTTCTTCCTGTCTTTACAGGCAAACGACAACCGGGTTCAAGGCAAATTTATCAATTACGTCGTATGTAAATCTCTGCCGGGCGCAATATTGATGCTGATAAGCGTTCTGTTGATTTTGCTGGCTCAGGGGCTTCTTCAGCCGCATTATCAGGGACTTTATCCCGACGCGTATCCCAATGCGATCTATTATACGATGATGGTTCATGTAATGAACTTCGCGGGATTGATTATGGTTTACAGGATCTGCAAGCCGTTCAATGTATTCAGAAGCATCCTCTTTGCCATTATCGCAATAGTTCTGACAAGCATTTCGATCATCTCTTTGGTGCAGGGCGCGGGCTTGTTTGTTCTCGAACCGCTGAACGATCTGAATCTTTATTGGCACCATATTCTCATTGTGATCACCGTCATCGTCATGTGCGTGCCGTTAGCGGGTTGGCTTGAGAATATTTCCAATCAATTTATTTCGACTAATAAACAAAGTAAAAAGAAATTTAACAGATAACTTTAAAGCGCGGGAGCAATAAGCTTCCGCGCTTTAATTATCTTATAATTTTAATCTTTCCTGTGTTTTTCCGATAAGGTTTTCGCAAAATACAAGCGTTTCCGAAAAACAAACACGTCGCCCCGCGAATAATTTCGCGGGGCGACGTGTTTTACTGTTAAATTCTATCCGAAGAATGATCTAATTAAGAGCGATAAACTTTTCGGGTTTATGAAAAGTTCCGCATAACGTGGGACTCAGCGCGAACAAATGCTTATTGCTTTCGCCGCCGTCCGTATCGATTCTGAAAAGATTGCCAACGAGCTTTTTCCCGTTCATGCCAACTTTTTTCAAATCGATTTTATATTCGGCTTTATATCCCGTGCCGGTCTTTTCGACCTGTACATCGAACAAGACGTTATCCAGCATCTGCGGGCTTAATTTTCCGTCTTCATTTATAATTCGGGCTGCAAACACCGTGCCGTTAGGCGCAACCTCCGTTTCGAGATATTCCTTCCGCGTTTCGTCTGCACATAGAAAAGCTTCGCAAACGTCGCCTTTATAGATCGGCGCATTGTTTTCTTCGTAAGGGCAATAACAAACGGAATTTTCACAATCGAAAGAAAGTTTAACAAAATCGCCGCAAAACTCCGTTTCCACTGTGGTTTTATAAACCGCAACTCCACCCGTACGGGAATCTTTCAGAGTATTTTTCATACAATCACAGCATGGAAGCCGCGTCTTTATCCACGACCACGACAACATCCTTATGGTTTTGCAACACCGAAGCAGGACAGCTTTCGGTTACAGGTCCTTTTATCATGTTATAAACTGCCTGCGCCTTGTTTTTGCCGCTTGCGATGACGAGGATTTTTTTCGCGTTCATGATGTTTTTTATGCCCATCGTAATCGCTCTGGTGGGAACTTCGCTGATATCGTCGAACAATCTGGAATTATCTTTGATGGTGTTTGCCGTCAGATTGACGATATGCGTCGTGGAATCAAACGGCGTACCCGGCTCGTTGAAAGCGATATGTCCGTTGGAACCGAGTCCGAGAAGCTGCACGCTCTGCTGCATTTTCCCGAGAAGCGCGGTATATCTTGCGCATTCCTTATCGAGATCTTGAACGTCCCCGCAAGGTAGATTCGTGTTCGCGATATCGATGTCGATATGGTTGAACAGATTATCTTTCATAAAGTAATCATAACTTTGAACATGCGTTTTCGGCAATCCTACGTATTCATCGAGGTTGACGGTTCTGACATTCTTAAAGGAAATTTCCTTTCTGTCGCAAGCCGCAATCAATTCTTTATATAGTCCGATAGGCGTCGTGCCCGTCGCAAGTCCCAACACGGCGTTTTCGTCGTTTTTCACAACGTCTTTAATGACTTCCGCCGCTTTTTTGCTCATTTCATCATAATTTTCCGCAATAATAACTTTCATTATTTACTCACCTTATTCAATCTTTCTTTTACGTCGTTCTTAAAAGCGTCCACATAGGACAGAACGTAATCCACCATATCGAGTTTGTCGTTTTCGATCAACGGCGTCAGATCCATCGCATAGCCGAGTCCCGTAGCATTGTCGCAACCGTGGCTGGCGGCATAAGTCGCATGCGCCGTCCTTCTGCCTTGCGCGGCAAGATCGTATCTCTTTCCGCCGCAGATCTGAGAATCGAACACGCTGACAAGGCTCATTGCGATATTGGGATGTTCGCTCAAATCAAACACGACTTTTTGTTCGTCGTTTACCCAGTCGAGGTCACGCCACACTTCACAACCGAACACCTTTTCCGGTCTTTCGTTTTTATCGAGTTTCCTTAGCGCTTTGATCACCTTGGTAACGACGCCGCAATGCGTATCGTGTTTATCGGCAAGGTTATGCGTATAAACGTATTTCGGCTTCATTGCCCTGAAAAGCTTAACGTATTCATTCACGATATCTTCGTTATCGGGCGTTTTAATCTGTTTGGAAGTATAGCCGAGCTGTATCATTGCGGCATATTCGCCTACAAACGCAGCTTTGTTCTGCTCCACGATACGAACGGCTTTCATCTGTTCGTCCGTATAATCTTTATAGAGGCTGTCTCTCGGACTGCCCGCTCCGTCTGCCGTAACCACGCCGGTAAACCAGGCGTCTTTCTTGCCGAAGCACTGCAAAACCCCGTGATACGCCATCAGTTCGATGTCGTCCTGATGCGCGGAAATCGCCAAATGCGTGGTTCTTTCGAGCGCCTTTTCTTCTTTTTCCCCGTCGGGAATAAAAATCGTTGCATTCTCGTTGACAAACTTCATTGTTTTTCTCCTTTATTGTTTTTTGATTTCCGTCAGAGACGCCGCGGCGATACTCTGACCGACTCTTCTGTTGGATTCATCCGGCATGGACACGTCGATATTCGCATATTCGGGGAATTCGGTCTTTAAGACTTCTTTCGCCTTTTCAATGATAATATCGCCGCCTTTGCCGCTGGTCACCCTGCCGAGCAACAGCAGGTGTTTGATTTTATAAAACTCACTGTAATAAGCGATAGTATAACCCAGATAAACGCAGATATCTTCGTAAATCTTCGCCGCAACGGGATCCCCGTCCGCCATCATCTTCTGCACAACTTTCAGCTTTTCCGCGGGAGAAAGATTTTCATCGAGTTTGACGCCCGCATAGCCGGCCAGCTTGATCACACCGTCTTGCGAGAAGTATTTCACGCCGCAACCGTAATCGCCGCTCCATTCGTCAACCATGGCGTTTTTGTTGTAATCCACGGGGACGAAAGCGAGTTCGTTGAGCCAGCCGTTCAGCCCGCCGTCGGTATTGATGTATCCGCCCGCTTCGCTCGTTCCCATCGCAATGCCGAGCACGCCGTTATCGTTCAGATCGATCGCGCCCGCAAGTGCGGTTACGTCGCCGTCATTGGCAACTTCAAGCGGCGCATTGAATTCCTTGGCAATGTCGATATACATGTTTTTTACGTGCTTTTCGAAATCTTCCTCGGGAACTTTCAAGAAAAGCGACGCAACCATGATCTTGTTATCCACATATATCCCCGCGCTGGAAACGCCGATTGCATCCACCCGGGGCATTTTGGAAGCCGCTGTAGCGAAAGCCGCTTTGATGCCGTCGTAATGATATCTGTAATCGGAATTGGTTTTGGGAAACCAGACGACCTCCTCGCTGTAAACGACTTTTCCGTCCACAACAGCGCTGACTTTTCTGTCGCTGCCGCCCGCATCAAAACCGATACGGCACCCGTCCAAATGTCCGCCTATTTTCAGCGAACAGGAGTTTTCGGCAGGCATTTTATCTGCAGGAACAGACAGCACTTCAAACGGCGCCTCGTATACCTTGCTCATAAAATCGGCGTCAAACTGCCTTTCGCCGCCTTTTTTATACATCTGCGCAATTTTACGGGCAACATAGTCGTCCCCGCTGATGTACACTTTATAGCCTCCGACTACCCAAAGAAGCGATTTTATCAGCCTTTCCACGATGCCGAGATTTTCTTCCCGCTTTTCTTCGTCGGCGAAAACTTCCAAAGAATAAATGTAATTATAGCCCTTATTTCTTTCTATGCACAACGTCAACTTCTTATGCGTTTCTTTTTCTACCGCCGCTTTGAATTCCCTTAAAGCGAGAATCATCGGGCGGAAGCCTTTATCGTAATTGAGCGTATATTTCATAAACGTTCGGCCCTCCCTTTACAGAAACATTATATAATAAAAATTTTAAAATTGCTTTACAAATTTATTGTCGGTTTTTGCATAAAAAGACACAAACACTTGAAATTGTAAATTTTTTGTTGTATAATGCAAATATGGAAAACAAATACGGAAATTATATTCAGAATCCATTAAAAGAAACGTTTAATGTAAAATCGATCTTTACGATCCATTATTTCAAATACGGAAAAAATTTCCGCGTGCGCACTGAGTCGCATAACTTCTGGGAATTCGTATATATCGATTCGGGAAAAGCGGTAATCACAGCAGGTGAAAAAAATTTCACCCTTTCGCAGGGGCAGGCATATTTTCATAAGCCCGACGAAATACATACCATTCACACTGACGACGAATTTGCTAATTCCGCTATCGTCTCTTTCGAGTGCACATCCAAAGCGATGAAGCTGTTTGAAAACCGTTCCGTTACACTAAACGATTTTGAAAAACAGCTGCTCAATAAAATAATTTTTGAGGGAAAGCTGAGTTTCAAAGATAAGCTGAACGATATTTACCTTGTAAAAATGACCAAGCGGGACGACGCGCCGTTTTCCGGTGAACAGCTCATCAAAAACTGCATAGAACTTCTGCTTATTTCCATCGCACGGAACATTCTGAATGAAGATAAGTCCGAAACGCTGGAGGAAAATCTCGCAATCAACTCCCCCGTAAAGATCGTTGAAAACATTTTGCAAATCCTCAACGATAACCTTTACAACAACATCGACCTCGACACCATTTCCAAAAAATTGTCTTTCAGCAAAACGTACATCAAGGCAATTTTTAAAAAACATACGGGAACGACGATCATCCAGCATTATATCAGCCTGAAAATTGCCGAAGCCAAGAAGCTTTTGAGCCAAAATAAATACACCGTTACGGAAATCGCTTTTATGCTGAATTTCAATTCCGTGCATTATTTCAGCCGCCAATTCAAAGAACAAACCGATATGTCTCCCACCGAATACGTAAATTCCATCAAAGCGGACAATGTATTGTAAAAAAAACTCCGGTTTTCCGGAGTTTTTTTCATTTCAGAATTTTAATTTTACCCACGACTGGCAATTCTTTCGTTTCATCGTTCACCACGTTCACGATGCCGATAATGCCGAGAATCAACAGCGCCAGGCTGAATACGCCGGCAAGCGCGCCGAAAATTGTACGCATCACACCGCCGAAAGAAGTCAATATCCCGAATATAACGTTGCCGCACACTGCGACGAGGAGTAAGACCAGCCCTTGGTTTGCATGAAACGTTGCCTTTTTATCGTCCTTATACAGAACGAGCGGTAAAAAGAACAGAATCCCCCAAATATAACAAAGCGAAAACACAACTTTTTTCGTCGTTTCCGATTCATGATCCTCGCTTATGTTTTTACTCGGTTCCGAACGATCTTCCTCGTTTTTTCCTTCTTCCTGCCGTAAAGGTTGCTCCTTATTATCCTCTTCCATAAACCTCTCCTTTCATTAAACGAGCAGCGCCGCCGCGCCGATGATGCCGGCGTCGTTTCCGAGCGTTGCGGTAATAATTTTCACCGCCGGAGTGCCCTGATAGCCGTAGTGTCTTTTTTCACAATACGCTACGACTTTGTCAATGAGAAACTTTCCTTCTCCGCAGATGCCGCCGCCCAGCACAAACGCCTCGGGGCGAAAAATGTTACAATAATTCATGATGCTTTCCGAAAGATACATCACGTAATTTTCCACTACTTTCATTGCGCTTTCGTCGTTTTCCCGCGCCATAGCGAACGCGGTGCGCCCGTTGACGTTGTTTATATCGTTATTCGCATATTCCCACATCTTCGATTCGGTATCGGCGAGCATGGCGCGTTTCGTATCCCTGATGAGCGCGGATGCCGAACAATACGCCTCGATACATCCTTTACGCCCGCAGGTGCACTCCTCTCCGCCGAGAACCAAGACCGCATGACCGAGTTCGGCGCCTTTCGATTCGTTCCCCTCGTAAAGCTTTTTATCGATGATGATACCGCCGCCGACGCCCGTACCGAGCGTAAACATAACGACATCCGAATATCCTTTCGCCGCACCGAAAATCACTTCACCAAGCGCGGCTACATTCGCGTCGTTAGATATTTTATATTGCGCGTCGAGATATTTTTTCAACCCGTCCACAAGGCGGACGTTTTTCCACCCGAGGTTGTTGGAATATTCCACAACACCCGTAGCGCCCGTTATCGCCCCAGGACAGCCGATCCCCACGCCTTCGATATCCTTTTCGGTAAGACCGTTTTCCTTCAGAAAACGAACAAGGCTTTCGCCAAGCGTTTTAATAACGCTTTCCGCGTCGCTCTCCGTTTTTACAACCGTTTTGGCAAGCAGGTTTCCCTCTTCGTTTACTAGCCCGATTTTAATGCTCATACCGCCGATATCGACGCCGATGTACTTTTTCATATCATTCTCCTTTCATCAGTTTCCGCGCAAGATATACGCCCATAACGGACGCCATCATAAGTCCCCTCGTCCATCCCGAAGAATCGCCGAGACAATAAAGGTTTTTCACGCTTGTCTCGAGATTTTCGTTCATGGAAACTCTGTTGCTGTAAAATTTGAGTTCGGGGGAATACAAAAGCGTTTCCGCACTTGCAAATCCCGGAACAACGGTATCCACTTCCTCGATAAAATTGAGTATGGAAAGCATAACCCGATAAGGCATTGCGGAAGTAATATCACCAGCCACCGCATCGGTAAGCGTGGGCTTTACATTAGATCGCATCAGATCTTCCTGCCAACTCCGCTTTCCGTCGCGGATATCCCCCAATCTTTGCACCAAAATATGACCGTCACCCAGCATGTTTGTCAGTTCGCCGATTTTTTTCGCATATTCGATAGGTCTGTCAAAAGGCGCCTGAAAATGACTGGAACAAAGAATCGCAAGATTGGTGTTCTGCGACTTCTTTTCTTTATAGGAATGCCCGTTGACCACGGCTAGATCGTTGTCGTAATTTTCCTGACTGACAAATCCACCCGGGTTCTGGCAAAAAGTTCGTACTTTATTTTTAAAAGGATGCGGGTAGCCAATGAGTTTGGACTCATATAAAATATTATTGACTTCCTCCATCACTTCATTTCTCACTTCGACGCGCACGCCGATATCGACAATGCCCGCTTCATGCGTTATACCGTGTTTTTTACAGACCGAATCCAGCCAATCCGCGCCGCGGCGTCCCGTCGCAACGACGACGTTTTGCGCAAAAATTTCAGATTTTTCTTTCCCTTTGCATAGTGCCGCGCCTCGGCATACGCCGTTCTCGACGATCAGATCTTCCGCATCGGTATTGAATAAAATTTCAACGCCGCTTTTCTGCAAGTGCTTTTCGATGGAAAGATAGATCTGTTGCGCCTTTTCCGTACCGAGATGTCTGATCGGGCAATCGACGAGTTTCAGGTTCGCCTGAATCGCCTTTTTGCGAATTTCCTTGATCTTCTCAGAATCGGAAACGCCCTCCACCTTCTTATCCGCACCGAAAGAAAGATAAATTTTATCGGTATAATCGATGAGCGACTGCGCCGTATCCTGTCCGATAAGTTCGGGCAATTCCCCGCCTACATCGGCAGAAAGAGATAATTTACCGTCCGAAAATGCGCCTGCACCGGAAAATCCTGTGGTGATATGGCAGTTTTTACAGTGCACGCATACGCCCGTTTTCGCTTTCGGACAAGCGCGGTTTTCAATCGCCGCGCCCTTTTCGACAATACAAATTTTTCCTTTATAGCCTTGATTCAATAATTCGAGCGCGGTAAAAATCCCCGAAGGCCCCGCACCCACGATCAATGTATCGGTTTTCTCCATTTTCTCCTCAGCCGTCTCTTTCGGCGATCATATCCTTTACTTTCATAAGCCGCGTAAGGCCCGACCGCTCGTTTTCGTCCAGCTTCATTGTGATGTAACGTATCGTTTCTTCGATACTCGGAATCATCACGTATTCCAATGCGTTGACGCGCCGTTTACTCTTTTCGATTTCCTCGGCGAGCATCATCGTCGTCTTTTCCAGCTCCGCCAGCCGCACGAGCTTGACGAGCACTTTCCCCGCAAGCTCCACGGAATAATCCGCCTCGCTGGTAACATCCGCAAAAGAATACGGATATTTCGCGGCAGATCGGTTTTCCGTGAGCTGAAGCGCAGGAACTTCCACATTCATTATATTCTTCGTCGTACATTCCAATTCCACCGAAACGGAAGGCATGGAAAAAATCAGCTCGATATCCGATTTGGACATCAGCCCGCGCGCGACGGAAAATTGCTTCAAAACTCCCGCGACGTCCTTTTCCACTTCGTCGCGAAGGGCTTTCGTTTCCCTTATGATGACCGAAAAACGCCGAACCATTTCGTCCGTCTTGTCTTTTAACAGTTTGTGCCCCCTCTCTGCCGTTTTGAGCCGCGCTTTCAGCTTTTTCAGCTCCATGCGGGTGGGGTTTACGTTCATTCTCGCCATTATTCTTCTTTATCCAGATATTTTTCGATAAACTGCACCTTAATACGTTTAAGCTCCGATTTAGGCAGAATTTTTAAAAGCTGCCAACCCAAATCGAGCGTTTCTTCAATGGAACGGTTTTTCGTAAAACCTTGCGAAACATACTGTTTTTCGAAACTTTCCGCAAACTTCGCGTAAAGTTTGTCGATATCCGTGAGCGCGGCGTCGCCCAAAATAGCGGCGAGCTCCTTCGCTTCCTTGCCTCGCGCATACGCAGAGAAAAGCTGGTTCATCGTGTCGGCATGATCTTCCCTTGTCTTGCCCGCGCCGATTCCCTTGTCTTTCAGACGGGAAAGGGACGGCAAAACGTCGATGGGCGGATTGACTCCTTTTTTATAAAGTTCACGCGATAAGATGATCTGCCCTTCCGTGATATACCCGGTAAGGTCGGGAATCGGATGCGTTTTGTCGTCTTCCGGCATGGTCAGAATGGGGATCTGCGTGATAGATCCGCTCTTTCCCTTAATCCTGCCGGCACGTTCGTACATGGACGCAAGGTCGGTATACAGATATCCTGGGTAACCTCTTCGTCCCGGAACTTCCTTTCGCGCAGCGGAAACTTCGCGAAGCGCTTCGCAGTAATTGGTGATATCGGTGATGATAACCAAAACGTGCATGCCGAGGTCATATGCCAGATATTCCGCCGCAGTGAGCGCCATTTTCGGCGTGGCGATACGTTCGATGGCGGGGTCGTTTGCCAGGTTGGTAAACAGAACGGTTCTTGAAATTGCACCCGTCTTTTTAAAGTCCTGCACAAAGTAATCCGCTTCTTCATACGTTATGCCGACCGCAGCAAAAACGACGGCAAATTTTTCGTCGCTTTTGAGTACGCGAGCCTGACGGGCGATCTGTGCGGCGAGTTCCGCATGCGGAAGCCCGCTCATACTGAATACCGGCAACTTTTGCCCTCTGACAAGAGTATTCAAGCCGTCGATAGCGGAAATACCCGTCTGAATGAATTCGTTAGGATAATCGCGCGCGGCGGGATTGATCGGCTCCCCGTTAATATCCATGCGCTTGACGGGAATGATGGGCGCGCCGCCGTCACGGGGATTGCCCATACCGTCGAATACCCTGCCCAGCATATCTTCGGAAACGGCAAGTTCCAGGCTTCTGCCCAAAAACTTCGCCTTGCTGGTGGAAATCTGCAAACCCTGCGAGCTTTCAAAAAGCTGAACGAGCGCTTTATCGCGGTTGACTTCCAAAACCTTTCCGCGGCGCGTTTCGCCGTCTGCCTGAATGATTTCAACAAGTTCGTTGTATTTTACACCTTCCACGCCTTCGACCAGCATCAGCGGCCCGACGACTTCTTTGATGGTTTTATATTCCTTATACATTGACGTTTCCTCCATCGATCGCCTTCACGCTGTCGTTGATCTCCTTGGCAATATCGTCGAGTTCGGCAATATCGGCTTCGGGAATATATTTCGCCCTGCCGATCTTCTCGCGGACAGGCAAATTCAGAAGTTCGTTAAATTCCACGCCGCGATTGATCGCGTCGATCCCCAAACGATAAAAATCATAGATGAGTTTAAGCATTTTGCACTGCTTTGCCATGGAAGTATACGTATCGATTTCATGGAAAGCATTCTGGTGCAGATAGTCTTCGCGGATAGATTTTGCCGTTTCCATCGTCAACCGATCCTTATAGGAAAGCGCATCCGCGCCGACCAGACGGACAATTTCGTCGAGTTCCGCCTCTTCCTGCAAGATCTGCATGGCAAAAGCGCGTAATTTTGTAAAGTCCGCCGAAGCATTTTTCGTATACCAATCCGCCAGCTTATCTGCGTACAGAGAATAGCTGATCAGCCAGTCGATCGCGGGGAAATGTCGCTTATAAGCAAGAGACGCGGAAAGTCCCCAGAAAACTTTGACGATACGAAGCGTTGCCTGCGCAACGGGTTCGGACAAATCGCCGCCCGCGGGAGAAACCGCGCCGATCGCCGTAATGGAACCTTCGCGCGGCTCGGAAGAAAGCACCTTTACCACACCCGCTCTCTCGTAAAATTCCGCAAGTCGGCTGGAAAGATAAGCGGGATAACCTTCTTCACCCGGCATTTCTTCCAACCTTCCGCTCATTTCACGAAGAGCCTCTGCCCAACGGGAGGTGGAATCCGCCATGATCGCCACGCTGTAGCCCATATCGCGGAAATATTCCGCTATGGTGATTCCCGTATAAATAGACGCTTCACGCGCCGCAACGGGCATATCCGAAGTGTTGGCGATAAGCACCGTACGCTTCATCAGCGGTTCACCCGTTTTCGGATCTTTAAGTTCGGGAAACTCGTTCAGAACGTCGGTCATCTCGTTGCCGCGCTCGCCGCAACCGATGTAGACGATGATATCCGCGTCCGCCCATTTTGCCAGCTGGTGCTGAACTACGGTCTTTCCGCTTCCGAAGGGACCGGGAACGGCCGCCACGCCCCCCTTTGCGATGGGGAAAAGCGTATCGATAACGCGCTGTCCCGTAATCATCGGCATGGACGGCGACATCTTTTCTTTATACGGTCTGCCTCTTCGAACAGGCCATTTTTGCAACATGGAAAGTTCCTTATCGCCTTTCTCCGTTGCAAGCACGGCAATCGTCTGGGTGATGTTGAATTCCCCGCTCTTTATCTCTTTCACCGTACCTTTCAAACCGTACGGAACCATGATCTTATGGTTTACGATACTCGTTTCCTGTACCGAACCGAGCACGTCGCCCGACTGCACGAAATCCCCGGCCTTGACGGAAGGCTCAAACTTCCACAATTTTTCGTGGTCGAGATTATTGAGGGAAATTCCACGGGTAATACGGTCGCCGTATTTTTCGCATACGCGTTCGAGCGGACGTTGAATTCCGTCGAATATCCCCTCGATCAGACCGGGTGCGAGTTCAACGGAAAGCGGCGTTCCCGTGCTTTCCACGACTTCGCCCGGCCCTAAGCCGCTGGTTTCTTCATATACCTGAATGGACGCTCTATCGCCTCTGAGTTCGATAATTTCGCCGATCAGTTTTTTATCGCTCACGCGGACAACGTCGTACATCTTGCTGTCCGACATGTTTTCCGCCACGATGAGCGGTCCGGAAACTTTTACAATTTTTCCTTGCATATCATTCTCCAATTTCGCCTTTGCCGTCTTTAAACAAAATGTCGACGCCCAGCGCTTTTTCCATTTCTTTTTTCAGAATTTCGTAACCGTAACCGTTACTGCCGTTTTTAGACGGAACGGGAATCACCGTGGGATATGCCGAAGCCGTATAATGCGCAACGGTATCGGAAATTTCCTTGGCAAGCGCGTCCGTAATAAAGATAATCTGATGCGTTTTTGCAAGTTTTTTCAACAGATCCCTTGCTTTCTCGGGATGATTGACCGAAAAAGCTTCGATGCCGACGGCTTTGAATGCAAGCACGCTGTCACCGTCGCCGATGATCGCCATTTTACCCTTCATAACTTTCCCTGATCCTTTCTTTGATGAATCCGCCGTCAATCCCGTTTACAAGACAGGACATGACGATACGCACGTTTTTGATCTCCGCGCGCTTATAATAACAATATCTTAAGAATGGGCGATACCCTTCGTCGCTGTACTTTTCTTTTTTTAACAGAGCGAGCGCATAACCGTCCGCATATTTTTCAAAATCGGAAAGCGGCCGATTTTTCGCCAAATCCTCCGCCGCGCGGTCGATAAAAGCTTTCAACGCGGAATACCGAAACTTTTCCTTGATCGATTCCGCGTTTTCATCGCACAAAAACTTAAGTTCGGAATCGGTAAGCGTTCCGCCCGTAACGCGCATCTGTTCGCATTCGAAAATATTCCGCGCGCGAAGCGCAACGGCAATATTCGCGGCATCCGCCTTTGCGGAAAAAATCGCCGAAAGCGTTTTATCCGATTTTGCCGCTGCCGCAAGTTCTTTATATAACGCGCAACGGAAAAGAGCGCTCAGCGTTTTGCCGTCCGCTTTCATGGATACGAAAAGATTGTCCGCCGTGAGCAAAGCTTCCGCCAAAACAGGCGAAAAACTCTTATAATCGTCGGCAAAAATCTTATCTTTCAGATATTCCGAAGCGTATAGACCTTCCGCCGTCAGCATGGGCGAAAAGTCGATTTTAAGATACTTTGCCCGAACGATTGCCTCGGCATTATGATAATCGTTTTCCGCCAGCAGAAAGATTTTCAGCTTTTCGTCGGGAGAAACTTCACGGATAAATAACGCGAGTTTTCTTTCCTCCGCCTCGACGGCGCGCTCATAGTCGGACGAGTCCGCGGCGACGCCCTCCCCGAAATTCACTTCGGAAAGGACTTTAAATGCCTCTTCGGGCGACGCGGCGTCCGCCATTCTGTTGAGTCTGTCAATGCCGAGCAGTCCGTTTTCCTCCGCGACCGCGCGCGCATTGGCAAAGATATTATCGATCATAAAAACTCCAAATCATTACGCAAAAAGCGCGGCGGCAATCTCCGCTTCGAGCTCGTCTTTTTTATTGTCAAGCAGCGCTTTGAACGAAAGATCTTTATCGCATACGTCGTTGACCAGCATTATGCCGCCGCGGAATTTGTCGCTCGTGCCGCCGAATTTCAGCTTTTTCTCTTTAAAAACGGGCAATTTGGCGATGTCCGTTTCTTTTAGCGGAGCGCTCGCCGCCAAAATCAGCGTATCGCCTTCTTCAGCGTTTTCGTTGCAAAGCTTTTCCACGATTTCAAGATATTTTACTTCGGGAAAAGATTCCGCACTTTGTAAGGCGCGTTCAAAAACCTCGGAAATTACTGCCTGCTTTGCGCTGAGCGCTACCTTTCGGCAATCGAGCTCGGCAACCGTCTTTCTTCTCGTTACGACGTTTTCCGCCTCTTCCGCAAGGAGCTTTCTCTGCGCTTTCAGATAATCGGCAATCCACTCTTTCGCCTCGCGTTCGCTTTCCGCAACATTTGTATCCGCGTCGCGCAAAAGCACTTCGGCTTTATTCTTTGCATCGCCTATAATTCTGGCGATGATAGCCTCTTTACCTTCCATAACGCACCCTTACAAAGAAAGCGTGAAAAGAAGCGAAATAACGAAACCGAAAATTGCATAAGTTTCGACCATCGCCGGGAACATGATCAATTTACCGGAAAGTTTTTCATCTTTTGCCACGGCATAAATACAGCTTGTGGACGTTTTGCCCTGATAAATTGCCGAAATAAGTCCCGTGATTGCCAGCGGCATTACGGCGGCGAATACCGCCCAGCCCTGACCTACGCTCATGGCGGACGTGATAGCGCCTTGTCCTACCAGCGCCATAACGAAGCCGTAAATACCCTGCGTAGCGGGAAGTAATACCAACACCATGACTTTGCTGAATTTCTTCGCGTCCTCCGCAAGCACGCCCGCCGCAGCGGAACCCGTTTTAAATAAGCCGACTGCGGAACCTACGCCGCACAACCCTGCGCAAAGTGCCAATCCGAGGATTGCAATTGCCTGACCACTCATAATTTTGTCCTCCAAAAAATTTACTTGGTTAAATGTATAAACTTAAACTGCGAACCGAGAGGCGTGAACAGTTCCCCTTCGCCCGCATAGAACTTGGAAAAGAATTCGATGTATTGCAGACGGCAGTCATGCACGTAAGCGCCCAGAACACCCATCGCAATATTAAACGTATGTCCTATCAGCATTACCAACGGACCGAAAACATATCCGATACTCCCCACCGCGATCAGATCGAGGCCGATGCCGTTGAATTGCTGCGCGATGATCATGCCCGAAAGCATAAGACCGAACAGACGCGCATAACTGAGCACATCGGATAAAAGGTTGATAATTCCGTAAACGGCGCCAAAGCCTTTTGTAAACTTTCCGAGAAGCTTTTCCTTTCTTCCCGCCGTAACCATCGCAACAAACAGTCCGACGCCGAGCATGATTACCCCCGGCAAAGCCATCGTATCGAAAAAACTCTTTACGCCCTGCGCTACGGGAATTGAGAAATATTCCGTAAGGAAATTGAACACGGCAAAGAACAAGCCGATATTAAATAAAACCCAGGTGAGACCGTCGAAAATACCGTCCAAATACTGTTTCTGACGGAAACAATTGACCGCTTTCAAGATATAACCCACCGTGATCTGAACCAGCCCCAAAGCCAGACAGCAGAGCAAGATAATCAGAACGTTGATTCTTCCCTCATCGCCGCTTAACGTCGGATCGGGCAAAAACTTATAGATGGAAAAACCGAACACGGAACCGAACAAAAGTCCGAACAGTATTGTAAATGCCCCGCCGTAAGTAATGATATATACGAGTTTTTTAAATCCGTTGTCAATTTTTAACCGACTGAGCATGATCAGTCCGCCGACCAACAGTAAAACTCCATAGCCGATATCCGCCATGATAAGCCCGAAAAAAACCATAAAGAATATGAAAACAACGCCGTTCGGATCGAATTCGCGATAGTCGGGCGCGGAATACATATTGGTAACAAATTCAGCGGCTTTTGCGGGTCCCTTGTTTTTCAAAAGCGTAGGCGGCGTTTCGTCGTCCGCAGGCTTTGAAAACTCCATGACCACGGCTTCCGTCGTATCGTAAACGGCGTTTTTTACACGGGCGATCTCCTCTTCGGGCAAATATCCGCTCAGCGTAAAAGTACTTGCCGTCCTGCCGAATTTCTCGGAAGCATTCAGCTTTTCCAGCTGAAAAGCATAGAAATCGGCAAGAATTTTTAAATTCCGTAAATTTCCGGACTTGCCGCAGACTTTTTTATTGACGTCTTTTTCGATAAAGTCGCATTGCTTCCGCTCTTTATATAAGGCGACGGCCTCTTCTTTCGCACACCGATCCATGTTAAACGGACATTTCGAAAAGGATAATTCGTTTGCCTTTTTGAAAACTTCTTCCGCGCAGTCGTTATGGGCTACAATCAGTATTGTGCTTTGACGTTCTGCGGAAAACACCGTCAGATCCGCGAGCGGCTCGTTTTTAAGATAATTTTTCAGCTGCTCCAAAGCGACGTCGCCGATGGTGCCCAACGCGCATTTCGTACAAGCGGTGTCTTTGAAATCAGAAAATTTTTCATCCACGCAAAGATACGGTTCGAGTTGCGCTATCTGGTTGTCGATCTTCACGCGGCGCGATTTCGCATCTGACAGACGGCGAGAATATTCCTCCATTTTATCGATTATATACGAAAGCTCGACCTCGTTACCCGAAGTACTCATGAAATCGTCATAGCCGATGAGTATATCGTTGCTGAGCCCGCCATTTTCTTTCGGATAATAATCCTGCTTTTTCGCACGGTCAAGCTGATCGGTAATAAATGCGATACTGCGCTCCGTACGGGCAAGTTTTTCGGAAATCTCGTTTTTTAAATTTGTATCTGCAGCATCAGGGGTTACGGGAAGATCTTCTTTTGTACACTTCAACTCGACGAGCTGCGTTTTATGAAGCGTATTCAGAAGCTTTTCCTTCTCATAGGACAGCCCCGTCAACTTCATTTTTGCCATTTTGACGATTGCCATCAGCCGAAAATCCTCCCGATAACGGTTTCAGCCGCGCCAGAAACGCGGTCGGCGCAATTTTTTTTCAGAGCTTCGGCACGCGCTTCGCCCGCTTTCAAGATCTCGTCATACGCCGCTTGAGCCTTGGCTTCTGCTTCCGACAGAACGCGCTTGCGCTCGTCAAGAAAATCGGTGATCGCCTGTTCTTTTTCCTTTTCGCAAACTTCTTCACCCTTTATGATGCGCGCCTTGCTCTCTTCACCCGCTTCTGCTACGATCTTTGCGGCCTTTTCTTCCGCTTCCAGAATAGAATTGATAACTTCGTTCATAATACCCTGCCTTTTTTAAGCACATTGCGCTCCGTTCGGTCATACAATATATTAACTACTTTAAAGCCTTTGCAATTTACGCAGAATTATAAGTACGCATGAAAGGCCCTACGTCAACCCGATCTTCCGCAACGATTTAATTATAATATATTTTTGCCGCCTTGGCAACACTTTTTCCGTAGCGTTCGTTAATTTCTGCTTATACACAACTTCCGAAACAGAAAAATAAAATAGGTATCCTGTTACGTATTTCTATTATAGTATATATTTTTGAATTTGGCAACCGTTTTTCCGTGGCGGAATCGATCAGCTTTACACGCTCTTATCAAATCAATACAATAATTATATGAGGATATTGCAAGCCGACTCACCTCTTTTATCGTTCATGCATACCTATGCCGAAGAAAAAACTTCCTTCTCCTTCCTTATGGGAAAGCAACGGAAACGCGCTTCGTAAAAAAATTAAAAAAAAAATTTAAAAACCTATATGAAAACACTTGCAAAATTTTTTTGAATTTGGTATATTAGTTGAGCAATCGGAAAGGCGGACGGGAGCTTAGCTCAGCTGGGAGAGCATCTGCCTTACAAGCAGGGGGTCACAGGTTCGAGCCCTGTAGCTCCCACCAAATTTTCATTACATATGCGGGAATGGCTCAGTGGTAGAGCGTCGCCTTGCCAAGGCGAATGTCGCGAGTTCGAATCTCGTTTCCCGCTCCATTTTTTTATTCGGGGAGTTTTCTCCCCGGTTGTCGCAAGGCAAAACGGAATCGGATAAGGCGCCATAGCCAAGTGGTAAGGCCAAGGTCTGCAAAACCTTCATTCCCCAGTTCGAGTCTGGGTGGCGCCTCCACTTCTTTGCCGAGGTGGCGAAACAGGCAGACGCAAGGGACTTAAAATCCCTCGGAAGAAATTCCGTATCGGTTCAAGTCCGATCCCCGGCACCAATTTAATTATATTTTCCGAATCATATATTTGATTCGGTTTTTTTTATTAAGATACTTATTCTCCCCTTGTATACTGTTATTTTATAAATCTAAAAGAGCGGAACCGAAAAAGCGGAACCGAAAAATCGGATCCGCTCTTTTAAATTTACTACATTCACTGAAATTTGCCGACAATAAGTTTGTTCACACTTACTTTTTTATGTATTTCCCGAGCATTTTTGCAAAATTAACGCCCATCATCACGTGTCCGAATTCCGACGGATGTAAAATATCGGCTGCAAGATAGTAATTTTTATTCAGCAATTTATGACCGTCCAAAAGAACGGTATTCGCAAATTTTTTTGCGTGTTCTTCAATTACTTTTCTTGACTTTGTAAAATTTTCCCTATAATCCGATGTTGAAGAACTTACGTCCGAAAGGCCGCGAATCGGCGTCATGATAAATACATTTTTATCCGCATTCTTTGCGCAGACGGTGTCGATCAACCGCCCCACGCGTTCCTCAATGATTTCATAAGGCCTGTCGGCAATGTTCGTTCCCGCTTCGAGATAAACGGCGTCGAACCGCTCGCTCATCAGATATTCCACCATCTTTTCTTCGCAGAAACATCCGCCCGATACCGCTTTGTTAAGAACGTCTATGCCGAGAAGTTGCGCACCTACATTTACGTAATTAAGCACGGGAAACGGCGTTCCAACCCCTTGAGAGATGGACGAACCGTAAACAAGCAGCCGCGTTTTCGGCGCATCCCCCTCTTTCGGCAGACTGATATCGTCGGCCTCGAGTGAAACGAAACGTATGTACCCGTTTCCGTTAATCGAAATGCGCCAAAGATCCTTGTCAAAACGGTTTGCCGATTTGTTTTTCACTCCTTCCGTGGCGGGATTGGCATTGATGACGAATTCATTTTTCTTGCCCGGCTCGCAAAAAAAGTGTCGGTTCAAAAAGTCGCCGTTATATACGGTAACTTGATCGTCGAATTCCGTTTCCAGCACGAGACGGATCGGCGGCTTCGCGCGAAAACGCAATTCTGCGCCGTATGTAGACCGCACCGAACCCAGATGCCCCGTATAATTACCCAGATAATTCCCCTCCGCGTCATATTCGGGAACACCTAAATTTTCGCAAACGATTTTAGGAAAACGATATAATATGCCGTCGTTGATTTCTGCTACGTTAAAAAATTCTATGTTTTGGTAAATCATAATTTTATTTTATCACAAATCCGCAAAAAGTAAAATCATTTTCGGCATGTTGAAAAAACTTATAGAATCTTTATCAGCCGAGCCAGTTTACAACTATCTGTTTGGGCTCGAAACTGACGTTACTCGCCCACTCTGCGTTCCAGCCTTGCGGTTTTTCGGAAAACGCACAGTTCACCGTCATATCCTTCTGATTTCCGTTGAATATGATTCTGCCCATATATTCTACGGAAGAAGGAATATTTACCTCTTCGAAATTACATCTTGAAAAAGCGGCTTCCCCTATTGATTTCAGCGCAGTGCACTCTCCGAGATTGACTTTTGCCAAATTAGAACAGTATAAAAACGCTTGTTTGCCGATCGAAATCAATCCGGCAGGAAATACGATTTCCGCAATGCCGGTATTTTTAAATGCACAAGTCCCGATATATTTTAACGTCGAAGGAAGAAGGATTTCCTTGACGTCGCCCGCCGAAGTTTTAAAAAGGGCGTTGTCGGAATCCGCAATTCCCACCGTGCCGTCGGCAACGGTAAACTTATTCATCGACGTATCCTTTACGGAAACAAGCCAATTATCCAAATATAAACCGTTATCTTTCCAGACGCCGAGTTTCGTAGATTCGAAAGCTCTTTCTCCGATCGATTCCACGCTGCTCGGAATATTCAGCGAAGCAAGTTTTTCGCAACCGTTAAAAGAATTTCGCCCGATCCTTTTTAAACCTTCCGGCAAACTTACGGAAAC
>CALVXL010000153.1 GCA_944369635.1 uncultured Clostridia bacterium | reverse complement strand
GGCTCGAACGATACCGTAAACACGGTTTTTGCGGTGTTGCACGCGGCAAAACCGACCAAGGAAACTGCCAGAATCAAACCAAAAAGCGCAGTTAAGAACTTTCTTTTTTTCATGTACCTTGTTCCTTTTTAGTATTTTTCCGCCAAAAACGTTTGCGTATTACAGCCGCGTAATACGCAAAAAGGGACGTCCCTTTTTCGGCGATAGATATTATATCACTTTTTCCTTCCGATTTCAAGGACTTTTTAAATTTTTGTCAAGTTTTATGAAACTTTTTTGAAAACAATTTGTACTTTTTAAATTGTCAAATGAGTTTTTAAGCCAAAAAAAGACTTATTATTACAGACTTTTATAAATGAAGGTCTTTTTTTTACGTCAACTTTTTTTGGGAAAAAATTCATTTAACTATTGATTTTTTACGTGTTTTGTTTTATAATTACTTATGCTTAAAAGTTAAAAAAGGAGAACCTGCATTTTATGAGAGCAACGAAAAAAAGCGTTCCCGACAATCTGAACGCGTCGGAAACGAAAAAGCCGTGGTTCAAAGACAAGGCGAAAATGTGCTTGTTCGTATCGGTGTTCGTCATTCTTTTCAGCGCGATTTTCGCAAGCTGTTTTCTGCATGACTGGGGCAAAATCGACATTGTTTCCGTAACTTTCCCCGTGCAGAACGGGCAGTACGTCGCGGCGGATCTTTACAAGCCCACCAGCGCGACGGAAGATAACAAAGCGCCGTGCATCGTCGTCGTTCCCGGTTTTCAGAGGACGAAGGAAACGCAGACCTCTATGGCGCTGGAATACGCAAGGCGCGGCAATGTGGTCATCTGTATCGACCCCTCCGCCCAGGGCGATTCTTCCGCAAGCTATTCGGGGCAGGCCGCCACGACGGAAGGTTACGGCGCGTTTGCCGTTATCGACTATGTTTACGATACCGACAACATGAATTACGTAGATAAAACGAGAATCGGCGTAGCGGGACATTCCGCAGGCGGGAACGCCGCGTTCAAAGCCGCCGTGTACTTTGCCAAACAAGCTGCCGAAACGGGCGTGAGCAAAGTGCATTCCGTTTTTGTTTCGGGTTACGTGATGAGCTTTAACGACGAAGACTGTCAGACGGTGATGGGCTTTACCAACGTGGGCGCGGGCTATGCTCTTTACGACGAAGGTTCGTTCCGCAACGAAGGTGCGGGCGGCGAACACAACCCCGCCGATCTGCGCTATGCGCCGGAAACGCTCTCCCTCGTCAACGCCAGCCTGAAATACAACGGCGAAGAAGAGGTGGAAGAAGCCGAAATCGGACAGATCTACGGTTCTCCGAAAAACAGTTCCATGGTGGTTTTATACAACGAACATACCCTGCACGCGCTGCAACCTTACGACATGAACGCGCTGGCGAGTTCTTTGGAATTTTTCGACATCGCGTTCGATCTGCAATCGTATATGTCGTATATGAACCAGACGTGGATTTATAAAGAAATGTTCCAGGGTTTCATGCTCATTGCGGCGTTTATATTCTTCCCTGCGGTCGGCGCGCTGCTTTTGCGTACCGCTCCGTTCAAGAGCCTTGTGCATAAACTGCCCGCAAAATCTCCCCGCCTCAAAGGCGTGGGCAACCACCTTGTATTCTGGCTGACCTTTGCGATCGGCGCGGTTTGCGCCTGCCTTTTGTACATTCCCACGGCGCATTGGGCGCAGGAATGGTTTGCAACGGCGCAGAGCGGCACGCAGACGTGGTTCTTCCCCCAGCGTATGACCAACGCGACCATGATCTGGGCGGCGATCAACGGTTGCATTTCGCTGTTTTTATTCTTCGCCGTCTACTTTATCCGCTACGCCATGCGGCGCGCAAAGGAAAAGAAAGCCTGCGCCTGCGCATGCGCCGATTCGGCAGCTATACAAACGGCGAACGTAAAAACGGATACGAAGGTGCAATACGAAACGGTTTCGGCAAAAAGCGACCTTCCCTTGCGGAAACACCCGCAACTTGAAGGCGTGGCGATCCGCATCCCCGAATTGCTGAAAGTCATCTTCCTCGCGCTTACGATCTTTGCGATCTTTTATGCGCTCGATTATACGTTCTTCCATTTATTGCACGTAGACTTCCGCTTCCTTTTCATCTCGGCACACCCGCTGACGAACACGAGCTGGCTTGTCGTGATTCTGATGTATCTGCCTTTCTTCTTCCTCTTCTATATCGGCAACGCGATCAGAGTCAACATCACCAACCGCGTGGAAGGCTGGAGCGAATTCAAAAGCACGTTTATTTCCTGCCTCGGCAACTCCGTGGGACTGATCGCCATTATGATCATTCAATACACGGTATTCGCCGCGACGGGCACCATCGCCTACACGGGCACTTCCACCGACTGGCTGTACGTCAACATCTTGTTCAGCCTGATCCCGATGATGTTCATTCTGCCTATCTATCAGAGACTTTTCTTCAACAGAACGGGCAAAGTTTGGCTGGGCGCAATCGTGTGCTGTCTGATCTTCATCATGATGACGACTTCCGCAACGGTCATTTACGTGCCTGTAACCTGATAAAATTGTTGAAAACGCGCCCCGCGGGGCGCGTTTTTTTATTGTTGATTTTAATTATAAAAAGCGGGGCGCCGAGATTCGGCGCCCCGCTTTGTTATTTATTTTTGATTACGGTTCTTCCTCCGCTGAACCATTCCCGCCGCGGCGAAAAAAATTTGCGATTTTTTAAAATTCCGCGCGGGTGCTCCTTGAAAAGAGTTTCAAAAACACCTCCATCGGGTCTTTGTTTTCATATAAAATGGAGTACACGGCGTTTGTGATGGGAAGTTCCTCCCCGTACTGTTCGCCCAGCTTTTTCAAGCCCTTTGCCGTAAATACCCCCTCGGCGAGTTTTGCAAAATTTTCCTTTCTGACATACGCCATACCGAACGCGCGGTTGTTGGAAAATTCCGAAAACAGCGTGGTTTCGTAATCGCCCAAATGGCAAAGCCCGTAAGCCGAAAGCTCGTTGCCGCCCATCGCTTTGATCAGCCTCGAAATTTCCCGCGCGCCGCGCGCCATCAGCGGTCCTTTCAGCGTGGAATATCCCCCGCCGTCCAGCATGCCCGCGGCGATACCGAACACGTTCTTCGCCGCCGCACCGACTTCGCTGCCGATGATGTCGTCGCCGTAATAAAAGCGGATGAGATCGCTGCGCCACGCGTCGGCAAGCGTCTTGGTGAGCGCTCGGTTTGCCGAATCGATGAGCATACAGTTCGGCAGTCCCTTTGCAAAGGCCTGAATATGCCCCGGGCCCACCCAGACGGCGATTTTATCCTTATCCGCACCCTCTTCTTCGGCGATGACGGAAAGGCGTTTGCCCGTGTCCTCCTCCAAGCCCTTCATGCACAAAACGACGATCTTTTCCCTTAGTCCGTACGGTCTGAGCGTGCGAAGAAGATCGCGCAGATTTCCGCTTTTGATGGAAACGACAAATACGTCGGACTTAGTCGCTTCGCTTAAATCGCTAATCAACCGCACGTCGTCACCGAGAGAAATATACTCGTTTTTGCGCGTTTTGCAAAGCTCGGCAAAGCGCGGCGAGTTTTCCCTGCCGTAAAGCGTGACGGAAAAATGCCGGCCCGAAAGGTACCATGCAATGAACGAGCCCCAACGTCCGCATCCGAAAACGGTAATTTTCATCTTTTCTCCTACATCTGTTTTCTGTCTACAAAGGCACGCGCGAGCGTAACTTCGTCCGCATATTCGAGATCCGTGCCGATGGATATGCCACTTGCAAGCCGCGTAACTTTTATGCCCAGAGGCTTGATGAGTCCCGAAATATACATCGCGGTCGCCTCCCCCTCCACGTCGGGATTGGTGGCGAGGATGATTTCTTTCACACCGCCCTGTTTGATGCGGTCGAGCAGTTCTTTCACGCGGATATCCGAAGGACCTATGCCGTTCATCGGCGAAATGGTGCCGTGCAGAACGTGGTACACGCCGTCGAATTCCGCAAGTTTTTCGATGGCGATGCAGTCTTTCGGTTCCTTTACCACGCAGATGGTCTCCGCGGAACGCGCCTTGCACACGTCGCAGATATCGCCTTCGGCAAAGTTGCCGCAGATCTTGCAATAATGCACTTTTTTCTTGGCGTCGAGAATGCTTGCGGCAAACGCCTCCGCCTCCGCGTCGCTCATGTTGATCACTTTATACGCATAACGTTGCGCCGTTTTTGCGCCTACTCCCGGCAGTTTGGTAAATTCGTTGATCAGCCTGCCGATCGGTTCGATAAATACTTTCATTTTTTCCGTATAATTTAAAAACTTTTTCCGCGCAAGGCGGAAATTTCTGTCCGAACGCGCCGCGCTTTACGGCGACGCGTTTTTTTACGATATTCAAACGGGAATCGCCGCTTTTGATAAAACGAAACAAAAAACCGCGCGTCAAACCGCCCGCCCCTTTTCGGGGCGGGCGGCAAAACGGCAACGATCAAAACATCGAGCCCATTGCGCCGAACGCGCCCATTTTGCTTTTGGAAAGCTCGTCGGCTTTCGCCTTCGCGTCGTTCATCGCCGCGGTGATGAGGTCTTCCAGCATTTCCACGTCGTCGGGATCAACCGCTTCGGGTTTGATGGTGATGCCCAAAAATTCGTTCTTGCCGTTCACGCGCACTTCCACAAGCCCGCCTGCCGCGCTGCCCGTGACTTCCGCGTTTTCCAGCTCTTCCTGCGCTTTTGCCATTTCCTGCTGCATTTTCTGCGCCTGTTTCATCAAGTTCTGCATATTGCCGCCGCCGAAGCCGCCGCCGTATCCGCCTCTGAATCCTGCCATTTTCCTTTCTCCTTTCCTTTACTCTATAATCACGATATCGTCGCCGAAAATCCGCTTGATCTCGTCCACGTCGTTTGCGAACTCTTCCGCGTATTTCGCGCTCGTTTCCGCCTTGATTTTCAACTCCGCGCCGTCGAACTTTTTAAGCTGGTTCATGATCGCGCGGAAATTTTCCTCTTTCATCAAAACGCCGTAGTCGTTGTCGTTTTTTGCCGTCACGATGAAAGTATTGCCCTTTATTTCGCCTTTTAAGCCCTGCATGATCGCCCAGAGCATCAGCTCCCCGCTCTGCCGAAGCCCGCGTGTGATGACCCCCATCACCTCGTCCGCCTTATGCGAAGAAAGCTCTCCCGCTCCGCCCGACTGCGCGTTTTCTTGCGCTTCGTCCTGCGCGCCGCTCTTTGAAGACCCATTCTCCCCTTTGCCCGACCG
>CALVXL010000152.1 GCA_944369635.1 uncultured Clostridia bacterium | reverse complement strand
GGGGGATTGCGAAAGTTTTCTTCGCTATTTAGGGGAGAACGGCGTGAAGATCAATCGCGGTAAAGAAGAAAAAGCAAAAGGCGATAAGCAAAAGGAAAATCAATAAATTCAAGCGCGCGGCTTTTTGCCGCGCGCTGATTATGCGCTGATTATGTGCTGATTATGTGAGAGGCGGCATGCTTACGAAAAACGATCGGACAGAAAGTGTATCGCGGATAGGGAAGAGGGGGAAAAGCAAGAAAGCATTTTGCGAAAAAGGAAAAATTTTCCATTTAAAATACGCAGGGCGACGCCGTTTGCGCCGCCCTGCGTATTGTCATTTATGGTGAGGATAGTGTGAGCTAATTTTCTTTTGCCACGAAGCAAACGCCTAAACAGCCCGGCCCCGCATGGGTGCCTACCGTCGGTCCGAGCTGTGCCATTACGGGATACGGCGTGGCGCCGTTCACCTCGGCAAGCAGACGTTCTTCAAACGCCTGCGCCCGCTCCGGGCAATCGGAATTTCCGAAATACAGAGGATAGGAAAGATCCGCCTCTTCTTTGACTTTATCGATCATATAGCGCAGGCATTTCGCCACGCCGATCTGTTTGGAAACCACGTCCACTTTGCCGTTGATGGCGATCACCGGGTGGATACGCAGCATATTTGCAATGTGCATGCTCGCCGCGGATAATCTTCCGCCGTAGCGCAGATATTTCAGATCGTCCACGTAAGCGTAAAGCCTGATGCGGGAACGAAGTTTTTCGAGTTTTTCTTCTAAATCCGCCGCGTTTTCGGCAGTTTCGGCAACCTTTACCGCTTCGATCACGAACGTGCCCAAAGCGAAGGTGACCAATTTGCTGTCCACGATCAGCACGTTGTCCATACCGAGCTGATCTTTTGCCCGCTTTGCCGATTCGATGGTCGCGCTCATTCCGAAGGAGATGAGGATAGCCACCACCAGCGTGTCGGTACCTTTGTAGGGAGCAAACGCTTCTTCAAAGGCGAACTGATTGATCTGGCTGGTCTTGGGAAGTTCTTTGCACGATCTCAGCTTGTCGTAAAATTCGGCGTTTGAAATCGTCACGTTATCTACGTAAACGTCGCTTCCGAAAGAAAGCTCCATAGGTAGTACGGTTACGTTCAGTTTTTCGGCAATTTCCTTTGGTAAATCCGCCGAAGAGTCCGTTACGAATTTAATTTTCAAAATTGAAATCTCCTAAAAAGCCTTGGATTTTTTCCAAAGCCGAAACCAAAACTTCGGCTTCTTTTTCATCGGAGTTTTTCAAAATGGAATCTATCATCGCTTCGTGAAAGCGCGCGTGTACTTCATTGGCACGAATGCCTTTTTCCGTTAAAGATAAGCGGGAAAGCCGCTTGTCCTCGGGATCTTTTTCCTTGATCACATACCCTTTATGGCACAGCGTGTTGACAGAAGTCGTCAGCGTGCCGGGGGATACCCGAAGCGTTTCCGCAACGTTTTTGGAAGTGTTGTTTTCCTTCGCGTTAAAAATCGCTTCGATCACGTGAATTTCCGTTAAAGACAGGGTCTTGTCGATGCCCCGTAACATTTCTTTTTCGTTTTTTAATATATTGTTGAAGCACTTTACGAAAAATGCGTTGAATTTTTCTTTTAATTCCACTGAAAAAAACCTTGAAACCCGATTAGTTTGAACTTCAAACTATCTTGGTGATTATGATTATACACCCCTTGGAAAGAAATGTCAATAAATTTTGTGAAATTCATCAAAATTTTTATAAAACCTTCTTCGGAAAATAAAAAAAGGTGGGCGCGTTTAGTTGACTATCGCGCCTGTTTTTGTTAAAATAACAATGAACTTGCCGAAAACCTTTATGGCGCGGCTCGAATACAACTCATCGTTTTTCGCAACTGTCGGTAAACCGCTTTCGGGCGGTGTAGCGGGCGACCGCGGGGGAGCGGAAAAACGCAATTCGTCGACCGACTGGGCAGTTCTTTTTTAAGGACTGCCCTTTTATATTTTTTCCAAACTTTTCCGTCGCGTTTATTCTGAGAAGGGGCTACGGAAGTTCAAAAGGAGCTTGATCATGAAAAAAGTAGGTATCGTCATGGGCAGCGACAGCGACCTGCCCGTACTTGAAAAAGCGGCTAACACCTTAAAAAATTTCGGCGTGCCGTATGAAATGCACGTATATTCGGCGCACAGAACGCCGAAGGAAGCGCATGATTTTGCCGCCAATGCCGAGAAAAACGGTTTCGGCGTCCTGATCGCGGCGGCGGGCAAGGCGGCGCACCTTGCAGGCAGCATCGCCGCAAACACCACGCTTCCCGTCATCGGTATCCCCGTCAAATCCTCTACTTTAGACGGGTTGGACGCGCTTTTGTCCACCGTGCAGATGCCTTCCGGCATCCCCGTGGCGACCGTTGCCATCGACGGCGCGGAAAACGCCGCGCTTTTGGCGGTGGAAATCCTCGCGGTTTCGGATAAGGAACTCAAAGAAAAGCTTGCCGCGGCGCGTAAAGCGGCGTATGAAAAAGTGCTTGAGAAGAACCGCGCGGTGGAAGAAAAGTACAATAATTGATTTCATAAAAAGACAATAAACTATAATCTTATAAATACATTAAGGAGAAAACACGAAAATGGAAAAGACGACACAGCTTTATGAAGGCAAGGCGAAAAAATTTTACGCAACGGAAAATCCCGATTACTGCATCGTATCTTATAAAGACGATGCGACGGCTTTCAACGGGCTGAAAAAGGGTACGATCCTCGGCAAGGGCGCCATCAACAACAGGGTGACCAATTTCCTCATGAAACTTCTGGAAAAGAACGGCATTCCCACGCATTTCGTGGAAGAACTCAACGATCGCGAAACGCTGGTGAAAAAGGTAAAGATCGTTCCCCTCGAAGTCATCGTGAGAAATATTGCGGCGGGCTCTTTGGCAAAGCGTCTCGGCGTTGCGGAAGGAACGAAACTCAAATCCACCGTTTTGGAATATTGTTATAAAGACGACGCGCTCGGCGATCCCATGGTCAACGAATACCACATTCTCGCCATGGGTTGGGCGACGAAGGAGGAAATCGACCTCATCGCTTCGTATGCCCTGAAAATCAACGAAGTGCTTTCGGAATACCTCAAAGGCGCAAACATCGAACTCATCGACTTCAAACTGGAATTCGGCAAGACGAGCGACGGCACCATCGTCCTCGCGGACGAGATCTCGCCCGATACCTGCCGTTTCTGGGACAGCGTCACGAAGGAAAAACTCGATAAGGACCGTTTCAGACGCGATCTGGGCGGTGTGGAAAACGCATATCACGAAGTTCTGAAACGTTTGCTGGGAGAATAATACGGTGTCGAAGATCAACGAAGAATGCGGCGTTTTCGGGATATTTTCCGATCATAAGACGGACGTCGCGCATCTCACTTACTACGGACTTTTCGCCCTGCAGCACCGCGGGCAGGAATCGGCGGGCATCGTCGTCAACGACGACGGGGTGTTCCGCGTTCATAAAGAAGACGGATTGGTCAACGACGTGTTCACACCGCGCATTATGGAAGAACTCGGCGAAGGCAACATGGCCGTCGGGCACGTGCGCTACGGCACGACGGGCAGCAAGGGCGTGGCGAATGCGCAACCCATCGTCGTAAGGCATATCAAAGGCTCCATGGCGCTGGCGCACAACGGCAATCTGGTCAATTCCTACGAATTGAGGACGGAGCTCGAAGAACAGGGCTCGATCTTCCACAGTACCAGCGATACCGAAGTCATTTCCTATATCATCACGAAAGAGCGTATCAACGCCTGCTCCATCGAAGAGGCGGTCAGCCGCGCGATGAAGCGCATCAAGGGTGCGTATTCTCTCGTCATCATGTCCCCGCAGAAAATGATCGCCGTGCGCGATCCCAACGGATTCCGCCCGCTCTGCTTCGGGCAGAGGGAGGACGGCTCGTACGTCGTCGCATCGGAAACGTGCGCGCTCGATACCGTCAATGCGAAGTTCGTCCGCGACGTTCTGCCCGGCGAGATCGTGGTCTTTACGAAGAGCGGAATTTTATCCATCAAGGATCATTGCAACATCGCAAAGCCGGCGATGTGCGTTTTCGAATACATTTATTTCGCCCGTCCCGATTCGGTGGTGGACGGTTTTTCCGTGCACGAAGCGAGAAAGAGAGCGGGCGCATTTTTGGCGAAAGATTATAAAATCGACGCGGATATCGTCATCGGCGTGCCCGACAGCGGGCTGGATGCCGCGCTCGGATATTCGCAAAAGTCCGGCATTCCCTACGGAATAGGGCTCATCAAAAACAAATACATCGGCAGAACGTTCATCGCGCCGGGGCAGAAGTCGAGGGAAAACCTCGTCAGGATAAAGCTGAACGCCGTGCCCTCCACGGTAGCGGGCAAGCGCGTCATCATGGTGGACGATTCCATCGTGCGCGGCACGACCAGCGCGCCCATCGTAAAGCTTCTTCGCGCCGCGGGCGCAACGGAAGTGCATATGCTTTCTTCCGCGCCTCCGTTCCTGAACCCTTGTTATTACGGTACGGATATCGACAGCAAGGAAAACCTCATCGCCTGCAAACATACCGTTCCCGAAATCGCCAAGATCATCGGGGTGGACTCGCTCGGCTATCTCAACCCGAAGTATCTGCCTTATCTTGCGGGGGACGGAAGCAAAGGGTTCTGCACGGCGTGCTTCGACGGGAAATATCCCACGGAAGTACCCGAAAAAGTGTTTAAAAACAAATTCGAACGCAAGATCAACGAAAAGGAGTAAATATGGAAAAGAGTTACAGCGAAAGCTACAAAGCCGCGGGCGTGGACATCACCGCGGGCTATAAAGCGGTCGAACTGATGAAAAGCCATATCGCGCGCACCGTCACCAAAGGCGTGGTGGGCGACGTAGGCGGGTTCGGCGGATTGTTTTCGCTCGATCTTACGGGCATGAAAAATCCCGTGCTGGTCAGCGGCACGGACGGCGTGGGAACCAAACTGAAGATCGCGTTCCTCATGGACAAGCACGACACCGTGGGCATCGACTGCGTGGCGATGTGCGTCAACGACGTCATCTGCTGCGGCGCGAAACCGCTGTTTTTCCTCGACTATATCGCCGTGGGTAAGAACGTGCCCGAAAAGGTGGCGGACATCGTCAAGGGCGTGGCGGAAGGTTGCGTGCAGGCGGGCAGCGCCCTCATCGGCGGCGAAACGGCGGAAATGCCGGG
>CALVXL010000151.1 GCA_944369635.1 uncultured Clostridia bacterium | reverse complement strand
GCTCGAAAGCGGTAATTATGTAAGCGTAAAACTCAATAACGACGTTACTTATACCGACGTGAATTTAGTGTCTTCCACGACGAGCGGCGTGCTCGATCTGAACGGCAAAACCCTTACCGCTACGTATGACAACACGACATTCTTTACAGACGGCGCACAGTTTACCGTTAAAAACGGAAATTATAATGCGGAAACCGTAGGCGCGACTTTGATTACAGTTGTATTTGATGTGTATTCGGGCAGTAAATTCACGATGGACGGCGTAAAGTTTACAACGGTAAACAACAGTGCTCTCGGCGTCAATGATAAAGGAACGGTATTAACGGTAAATGATTCCGTAGTTACGGCAAGTTGCTACTGTGTTGCCACCAACGCGAAAAACAACGGACAACACAGCGGCGTTGAAATTATTTTGACGGATTCTTCCTTTATTTCGACAAACAATTTGAAAGATAATTGTCCGATATGTCTGAATGTGGAAGGGAATCTTACCATGACAAATTGCATTGTCAAGGGTGAAAGACAGGGTATTCTTATTCGCGGCGGCACGGCGGTCATCACAGGAGGAAAGATTGAAACCTCGGCTGAATATACAAAGGGTTTGTATCTCGATGGTAATTGGAAAGACGGTAACGAAGTGCCTATGGCTGCGCTCGTCATCGGAAACCGCTCGTCGGGAGCCTATGATTATCCCGCGTCCGTAACGCTTTCCGGTGTGGAAGTCGTTTCCGCGGCAGAAGATGTTTCCGCAATCTATATGTACGGCAATACCGAAACGAACTCTGCTTCGCTCAACTGTGAAGACGCGCTTGTTTCCTCGGTAACCGTCGGCGGCGGAACGGTATATATCAACGGCGAATTGAAAACCGTGTAAAATATATTTTTACATCTGAAAAATATGATTATATGATTTACGGGCGCGGGAAAATTTTTCCCGCGCCCGTTCATTCTGGCAAAAAAGAGCAAATTGTTTTATTGGCAATAAAAAGCTGAAGTCGCTTGATTTTGTATAAAAATGCCGCCGCGCATTTTTATATGCGCGGCGGCAATGTTCATTTATTCAATCGATGGAAAACCCTTCAAAAATGATGTTGTCGACATAAGGTTTGATTTTATCCCAGATTTCGTAGCTGGTTACCGTCCATGCAAGGCATACCTTATTTTTTACCTTTCTGTCGGGTAAGGGGTAACCTTTATAGTCGTAGCTGACAAAATCGGGCTTTGCAAGAAAATTGAGCGACATATTTTTTACGATATGGCGTTTTATAGCGCTCTTAAGCGTTTCAACTTCGTTTGTGGCAAGTATACCGCGAATAATTTCCGGCGCCAACCGTTTTATTTGGGCGATATAAAGCGGATTAAAAGACTGTACGGCAAAGTCGCCTTTATATTTTCTTAAAGCGGAAATCAGCTTTTTAACGAGTAATTTTCCGTTCGGCTGATCTTTAATTTCGATGAGCAGGGGAGATTTCCCTTCGCATACCTTAAAGACTTCAAAAAGGCGGGGAATCGAATATTGACTGTCCGCCAGACGCAGTTTCCGCAGTTCCTCATAAGTATAATTCCAGATATAACCGTCTTTACCCGTCATTCTCTTTAACGTGTCATCGTGAAAAGATACGATTTCTCCGTCTTTGGTGAGATACAGATCGATCTCTACGGTGTAACCGTTCTGCGCTGCCTTTTCGTATGCGGCTATTGAATTTTCGGGAATATTTTCGCCCCAAAGTCCTCTGTGGGCGATCGGCTGCTTGATCAGCCAGGAATTTTTATCGATACGCATATTGCGGAACCTTTTTGTCAGATTACTTTTAGTATAGCAAGTTACTTGCAAAAAATCAAGAAATATATTAAAATATATGTAAAATTCAAAAAGAAAAGAAGATATATGGCAAAACAACCGAATCAGCATATCAGAAATTTTTGCATCATTGCGCATATCGATCACGGTAAGAGCACGCTTGCCGACAGAATTATCGAAATGACGGGGCAGGTAAGCAAGCGGGATATGGAAGCGCAGCTTCTCGATTCCATGGATATCGAGCGCGAGCGGGGTATCACGATCAAGCTAACTCCCGTGAGAATGTTTTATACCGCTAAAGACGGCAACGAATACATTTTCAATCTTATCGATACGCCCGGGCACGTCGACTTCACCTATGAAGTTTCCCGTTCTCTCGCCGCGTGCGAGGGGGCGATTTTGGTGGTGGACGCTTCGCAGGGTATTGAAGCGCAGACGCTTGCCAACGTTTATCTTGCGTTGGAAAATAATCTGGAAATCCTGCCCGTCATCAACAAAATAGACCTTCCGAGCGCCCGTCCGGACGAGGTCGCAAAGGAGATCGAAGATATTATCGGTCTCGACGCGTCCGAAGCACCTCGCATTTCCGCAAAAAGCGGACTGAATGTGGAAGAAGTTCTCGAACAGATCGTAAAACTCGTTCCGCCGCCGAAAGGCGATGAGGACGCGCCCCTGAAAGCGCTTATTTTCGATAGCTATTATGATAATTTCAAAGGCGTTATCTGCTTTGTAAGGGTGTTTGACGGTACGGTAAAAGTCGGTGATAAAATTAAAACTTTCATGTCGGATAAGGTATTCGATGTCACGGAAGTCGGCGTTTTCAGCCCCAAGCTCTATCCGAAAGAAAGCCTGAACGCGGGGGAGGTCGGTTATATAGCGGCGTCCATAAAGAGTATTCAGGATACAACCGTCGGCGATACCGTCACCAACGCGCTGAACCCCGCGAAAGAAGCTTTGCCGGGCTATAAAAAGGCGTTGCCCGTCGTTTTTTCGGGTATTTATCCGTTAGACGGCAGCCGTTTCGGCGATCTCAAAGACGCGCTGATGAAGCTGAAGCTCAACGACGCTTCGCTGACCTTTGAAGCGGATAATTCCATCGCGCTGGGTTTCGGCTTCCGTTGCGGTTTTTTGGGGCTTTTGCATATGGAGATCATTCAGGAACGGCTGGAAAGGGAGTTTGATCTCGAAATCGTAACGACCGCGCCGTCGGTTTCCTATAAGGTTTACAAGACGGACGGCACAATGCTCGAAGTGGATAACCCGTCGCATTTACCCGCGCCCAGCGAAATCGATTATATGGAAGAGCCCATTATCGAGGCGCACATCTATGCTCCGCCCGAATACGTTGGTCCGATCATGGAGCTTTGTCAGGATAAGCGCGGCGTTTATACCGATATGACTTACCTCGACAAAACGCGCGTGGAACTGAAATATTTTCTTCCGCTCAACGAAGTCATTTACGACTTTTTTGACAGATTGAAATCCCGCACGAAAGGTTATGCCTCGTTTGATTACGATCTTGCGTGTTACCAGCGCGCGGAACTTGTCAAACTGGATATTTTGCTGAACGGCGAACCGTGCGACGCGCTTTCCACCATCGTGCATAAAGATAAGGCTTATGAACGCGGCAGAGGCATCTGCGAAAAATTGAAGCAAGTCATTCCGCGGCAAATGTTCGAAGTGCCCATACAGGCGACCATCGGCGGCAAGATCATCGCTCGCGAGACGGTGAAAGCTTACCGTAAGGACGTGCTTGCCAAATGCTATGGCGGCGATGTGACGCGTAAAAAGAAACTTCTTGAAAAGCAGAAAGAGGGAAAAAAGCGCATGCGTACGTTCGGCAGTGTGGAAATTCCCAGCGAAGCTTTTATCACGATTCTCAAAACAGACAACGACTGAGCCGTTCTGCGGCTTAAAAAGCGAAAATATGGATAATTTTTTCAATCGGGTATACGAAAACGTAATGCTGATTCCCAAAGGCAAAGTTGCAACGTACGGACAGATCGCAGCGATGTGCGGCAACCCGCGTTCATCGCGCGCCGTGGGCTACGCTTTACACGTCAACCCGCGCCCGGGCGTAATCCCTTGCCATAGGGTAGTCAATCGCGAAGGCCGTCTTGCGCCGGGGTTTGCTTTCGGCGGCAGCGGCGCGCAGCGGGCGTTGTTGGAAAGCGAGGGCGTAAAGGTGGATGAAGATAAAGTCGATTTATCCGTATATCTTTGGAACGGGAGGACAATAGAATAAATGGCGGGAATTTACGTGCATATACCGTTTTGCCTGCAAAAATGTACATATTGCGATTTTGCATCCTTTCCCAAGGAAATCGGCAGGCAGGAATCGTATTTTGCCTGTTTGTACAGGGAAATGAAAGGGCGCGGCGAACAACTCAAAGACTATACGTTTGACACGGTTTATTTCGGCGGCGGCACGCCGTCGCTGGCGAACCCGGAATATATCGCGGGCGCGCTCAGGCAGATCAGAAAGTGTTTTTCGCTCCGCGGCGAAGCGGAAATTACGCTGGAAGTCAATCCCGCGACCATCGATAAAAAAAAGGTGGAAATCTATAAAGAGATCGGCATAAACCGTTACAGTATCGGGTTGCAGACGGGGTATGACGAAGAACAGAAAAGGCTGAACCGTCCGCATACCGCAAAGGACTTTCTCGTCACCTGCAACTTGTTGAAAGGCGAAAACAAGAGTGCGGATATTCTGATCGGTTTACACGATCAGACGAAAGAACAGCTTCTGAAAACCATCGATTTGGCTTTGGCGGGAGAAGTAAATCACATTTCGATGTATGCGCTCACGCCCGAAGTCGGCACGCCGATCTACAGCGATTATCTGAACGGGCTCTTGCCCGATTCCGACGAGGTCGCCGATCTTTACGACGCGGGCAGAAAATATTTGAAAGAAAAGGGATTTCATCGTTATGAAGTTTCTAACTTCGCAAAAAAAGGCTTTGAGTCCCGCCATAACTTGAATTACTGGAAGCGCGGCGAATATATCGGATTCGGCGTTGCGGCGAGTTCTTTCATCGGCGAGCGGCGTTTTACCAATACTTTTAAGTTCGACGAATACATCAACGCGGTTATTCTCAATAAATTTCCCGAAATATCCTCCGACGAAATCAGTGAGGAAGATAAAAAGTTTGAATTCATCATGCTTGCGCTCCGCACGGAAGACGGACTCAACGTCAACGAATTCAACGTCAAAACGGGCGGTGATTTTTTCCGCGATTATGCCGAAGCGCTGAAGGCGCGCGCAAACGTCCTTGACGTTTCGCCTTATTCGGTCAAGATCAAAGAAGATTATATGTACGTACAGAATGAAATTATCCTTTCGTTCATGAAGTAAAAACACAAATTCCGACAAAAAGTTTCAAAATTACTTTTAAAAGCGCGTTTATAAAATGCTAAAATCGACTTACCCGCCGAAGAAAAACGGCGGAAAAGGTGAAGCGTTTTGGCAGTTTATATCGAGTATGTTTTATTAGACAATATCATCATCGACTATCTGCTGCTGAAATACACGTTTCTCCTCGTGCGGGGAGAAAGCGGATTTTGGCGGCTTTTATTATGCTCTTTTTTAGGCGCCGCGTTCGCGGCGGCAATGCCGCTCGTCGATCTGCCGCAATACGCCGCAATTCCGATCAAGTTGTTTTTTTCCGCCATACTGGTTTTTGCCGCGGGAAAATTTAAAACGAAAAAAAGCTATCTGATCAGCTTTATCGCGTTTAATTTGTATACGTTTTTGCTTGGCGGTTCGGTTACGGGTATTTTCAATCTGTTTCACCTGCCGCTCGACAGGGAATATTCCGTGGGACTTGTCATTTTGGCAGCATATATTTTGATAAAACTCGCGCACAAGGGCGTAACGCTGCTTTACAGGCGCAAAAATATCTATGCCTGTGTCAATGACTGTGAAATCGAATTGAACGGCAGGAGCGTCAAAGCAAAGGGATTTCTCGATACGGGCAACAATCTTTACGATACCGAAAGCAATCTGCCCGTGGTGGTGTGTTCCAGGGGCATTGCGTTTGCGCTGACGGACGGATTCAAAATAAAGATTCCCGGAAAATACATAAGCGTTTCCACCGCCGTCGGCGCGGATAAAATGCTGGTTTTCAAAATCGATAAATTGAAGATATATAATCGGGACAAGGTGAATATATTTGATAATGTATTGCTCGGCGTAGCGCGGCGCGCATTTGCCGAAAGCGGTTACGATCTGATATTGCACAGCGAATTTGTCGGAGGTTGTCTATGTTAAAAAATATTCTTGAAAAGCTGAGATCGCTTCTCGGCGAGTTCGATTTAAGCGCCAACATACTTTACTATATCGGCACGAACGACGCTTTGCCGTCGCCCCTCGAACAGGAAGAGGAAAATTCTTTGGTCGAGCGCATGGACAAGGGCGATGAAAGCGTGAAAAGCGCGCTCATAGAGCACAATCTGCGCCTTGTCGTATACATAGCCCGCAGGTTCGATAATTCCGGCGTCGATCTGGACGATCTGATTTCTGTAGGAACCATTGGCTTGATTAAAGCCGTCAATTCTTTCAATTCCGATAAAAATATCAAGCTTGCAACCTATGCTTCCCGCTGTATCGAAAACGAGATTCTGATGCATTTGAGAAAGACGGTGCGCCTGAAAAGCGAGGTTTCTTTCGACGAGCCGCTCAATACCGATTGGGTGGGCAACGAATTGCTGCTTTCCGCCATCATGGGCACGGACAGCGACGTCGTATACAAGAAGATCGAGAGTGGCGTGGAAAACGAACTTTTAAAAGAAGCGCTTTTAAAACTCAACAACCGCGAGCGAAAGATCATGTGTCTGCGCTACGGGCTGGACGGTGAAAACGAAAAGACGCAAAAGGAAGTTGCCGATATGTTGGGCATTTCGCAAAGTTACATATCGCGCCTTGAAAAGAAAATCATCGGCAGGTTGAAAAAAGAATTTGCAAAAATGGTATAAAAAGGAAAAGTTTGCGGATAATTAAGTTTACCGAAGTAAAACGCTTTCCGTCAATCCTTACATAGCCGTTTCGGCGGCAAGGAGGCGTTTATGAAAGGCAAAGTAGTTATCTGCGGCGTAAATACGTCGGTACTGCCGCTTCTGAGCGAGGAGGAAAGCTATCATCTGCTGACCCGAATCAAAGCGGGGGACGAAAACGCTCGGGAGGAGTTCATCATCGGCAATATCCGATTGGTACTCTCCGTGATCAAGCGTTTTTGGGCAAAAAAAGCCAATTCCGACGATATTTTTCAGGCGGGGTGTATCGGGCTCATCAAGTCAATCGATAATTTCGATTTAAGCGTGGGCGTTAAGTTTTCCACTTATGCCGTGCCGATGATTGTGGGGGAAATCAAACGCTTTCTCCGCGACGTCAATTCCCTGCGCATTTCGCGCAGCATACGCGATACCGCTTATCAGGTACTGAAAACGCGCGGCGAAATCGAAAAAAACGACGAGGAAGCTACGCTCGAAAAGATTGCCGAGCGCATGAATGTGGCGGTATCCGACGTATCTTATGCGCTGGACGCGATCTCCGATCCCGTGTCTCTTTACGATCCCGTCTTCAATAAAGCGGGGGATACGCTGATGATCATGGATCAGCTTGGCGACGAAAAAAACACCGACGAAAACTGGACGGAAAAGGTCGCGTTGGAAAGCGCTATGTCGCGTCTGAGCGATCGTGAAAAAAAGATATTGCGGCTCAGATACTACGAGGGGAAGACGCAGACGGAAATTTCCGAAGAAGTGGGGATTTCTCAGGCGCAAGTATCCCGTTTGGAAAAAACGGCGCTGAAAATCATCAAAAGCGGTATAGAATAATCTATTTCTTTAAGTATTGATAGCTTATTTGATTTTACGAAAAATAATTTAAAATATCCGTATTGTGCATATCGAAAATTTTGAAATTACAATAAACGAAAATAAAATGCACGGCCCGCGGCATTGAAGCTGCGGACCGTGCATTTTTAATGATTGTCCTTATTTTAGAAACCGTGTCATAAAGGATGCTATTCGGGCATAAGGTATGATATGGAAATTTCATATAGTGAACTTCGGGAAAGAGAAGTAATCAACATAGCTGACGGAAGAAGTTTGGGCAGAGTGTGCGATCTTGTAATGAATTATCCCGACGGAATTGTCTTCGGAATCGTCGTTCCGGGGAGGAAGGGATTCCGTTGGTTCAAGCCGTGTTGTAACGACGTGTTTATCGATTTCGAACAAATCCAAAAGATCGGCAGCGATGTGATTTTGGTGGACCTTCGCGTATCCAACCGTCCGAAACCGCCTAAGTATAACGACAAGGACTGCCACCGTTTGAGAAGTTCCGCTTCTTCTGAAGGAAGAAGTAAAATCGATATGAACGATTATGAATAAAATAGTGTTTTTCTCATTACGGCGAAAATCTTACTGAGGAATACGCTTTTTGAATTTAATCATAATTAATATTAAAAACGCAAGAAATAAACTTGCGTTTTTAATAATGTTTCTATTTCATAATCTTTCAATTTTGATGTTCAGAACCGTCTGAAATGCAAAATTTTTGTCAGCCGAAATAACTCGCGTTTGCGATTTCAATTGTTTCCGGCAGATCTTCATTTACATAAAACCATGTGTTTTCGTTCAAGAAATTTTCACTGATTTTTTCGATCGGCGCTTTTACGTAAGTGCCTTTTGCCGTGGCTAAGATTTCGCCCTTTTCGTTTTCGACAAACCCTTCGGCAATATATCCGCGTGTAAAATCGCGCGTGATTTTCGCTACGCACTTGATGGGCTCGTTCAATAAAACGGGCTTTTTATATCGGACGCTGAGTTCGCCTGTAACTGCCCATAGATCAGGGTGGTTGATCTGCGCCGCTCTGCCGAGCGTTTCGTCTAAAAGAGAGGATATCATTCCGCCGTGCATGCGGTTGGGGTAGCTTTGGTGTATATCGAGCGGAGTGGTGATTCCGACAATGATGTTGCCTTCGAGTTCATAAAAGACGCTTTTTAACGAGGCGTCGTTTTTTACGCCGCATACGATGCACATATCCGAATTGTTTTGCTTTTTCAGTACTTTAAATTTCATTTTATGATCGAACCTTGTATTTAATAATTAAATTAAAATGTGATTGATTTTTCCAAATTTCGGCAGGGTCGCGCGAGTTTCATCTTGCAAAATTTGTGCGCACTTTTGCTTCGATAGCGGGCTTGTCCAGCCCGCTTTTTTCGATGGCGTTCATCAAAAAGGCCATGTTTTTACCAAGCATGCGCAGGGTCTGCAAGCCTTCTTCGTCCTGATCCACCTGTTCGGGCGTGTTTCCGTGCACCTGATTCCAATAGGTAGAGCCGGGAACAAACATGTTGGAAATAAAAAAGTATTTGTTCAATTCGTCGAAAGTGGCGGTATTGCCTCCCCGTCTTGCGGTAACCACCGCCGCGCCGACTTTATGTGCAAAGACCTGTTTTCCGGCATAAAAAAATCTGTCGAGAAAGGAGATCAGTGTTCCGTTTGCCGAGGCAAAATACACGGGGCTGCCGATAACGAGTCCGTCGCATTCCTTCATTTTTTCAATGGCGGTGTTCACGCTGTCGTCAAAAGCACATTTATGCAATTTAGAGCAGACGCCGCAGGCAATGCAACCGTGTTTTACAAGCATTCCGTTTCCCACACAAAGGATTTCCGTTTCGATACCGGCGTTGTTAAGTTCCTTTGCCACTTCGTCTAACGCTCTTTTTGTGCAGCCGTTTTCATGCGGACTGCCGTTGATCATCAATACTTTCATCTTTTTTACCTCCTGATTAATTACCGTTTTTTATGCTATAAGGATAATATATTTCCGATTCGTCGTCATGTTGCTGCGGCGAAGCTTTGTCAAGTCGCAATTTTTCCACGACCGAAGATTTTGCTTTATAAGCTTTCATCGAAGAGAAAATAATTTCCAGTCCGAGAACATACATGTGAAATTCGATATGATGTAGGGGATCGTAGAGCAGCAATGCTGCAAATGCGACGGTTAAAGTCGCTTGCGCCAGATTAAGCAGGAAAAATTCATGCCGCCGTATGTTTTCCAGCGTTTGTGACAGTTCTTTTCCGCCTTTATACAGTCCAAAGAGTCCCCACTCCGTGCCTATAATGAGCAATGCGTTTTCTGCTGTGAGCAAAACCATCAGTCCCGCAAGAAACGTGATGAGCGCGGCAGACAGGTTTGCCGTAAAATTTATGGTATTTTTAAGTCTTAAGAAACTGTATATAAAAACGCAAACCGCATAAAAAAGGAGCGCGCCGCCTATGATATAATGCAGCGCGGAAAGCAGTTCTGTCGTAAAGATGATGACGGCAATGCCCGCCGCTATCAGAAGCGCATTGGCGTGATAATAGATAAAATCGACTGCCTTTCTGCTTTTTTCGTTCATCTCAGCATTCCTTTTCCGTATAAATCGGAAAAACCTTTCGTGCAATGAATTGCCGCAGTGCCAAAATATTTTGCTGCGCAAAACTACTGCTTCAGGATATATATTATTTTACTATAATCGGTAAAAAAAGTCAATGCGACTTTTTACGAAAAATTTCTGTTGACAAAAGTTTTCAAATCATATATACTTTACGAAATCGGTTGGGAGATGGTTATGGGAAAAGAAAGAAACATCGGCTCGCTGCTGACGCGCTGGTATTTTATTACTGCGGCATTGTTGTTTGTCGGCTTGATCATGCAGATCGTGCCGAACAGCACGGTTATGGTCTTCGCAAACGCACAGGGAAAACCGAACATAGTCGCTTATTCTTATTTTGACGTTATGCATATCGGTTATGGGAACTGGCATTTTTTTCTTTCCGGATGTCTTACGCTCGCATCATTCGTATTATGTATGGTGAATATTTGGAAGCACAACGCAAAGATCGCCATAATTTGTTCTGTTTTATCGTCTTTGGCTTTTCTCGTTGCGGGGGTAGGAAGTTTTCTCTTTACTGCGGTGTATTATCTTAATGCGATGTGCTGGATCACGCTGGCAATATTATTTGTCGCCGCACTTGCAAGCTTTGTTCCGTTTTTGGCAATGATGAAAAAATAACGTTTGACGAGTGCTGTAAATCGTATAATTTTTATATGTAAAATATGTTGAAATATGTAGCCGCCGCGCAATTCTGCGCGGCGGTTTTTGTTATAAAAAAAATTATCAGAATTTTATTATTAAACTGAAAATTTTCGTATGAGACAGCGAAAAAAATCGGGAAAAAGTGAAAAATTTTCAAAAAATGAATAAATTTTTCTATTTTTATTGTAGAATATCGCATTTTCAAGGCATTCGGAGGCTGTTATAATAAAGGCGTAACTCAGGCAAACGCTCTACCGGTAAGCGGCGCAGGGGTTCAAAAAAACCATGATAAGCAAGGAGAAAAGAAATGAAAAAACTGATTGCATTGTTATTGGCGGGAGCGGCGTGCACATTGGCATTTACGGCGGCAGGGTGTTCTAAGCCGAAAACCGATAAGGATATTTACGCAATATCTTACAATCTTTCCGATCCTAATATGTCGGGACTTTGGAAACCGGGTCTGGAAAAAGCTTCCGTAGATCTCGGGTTCAACAAAATTTCTCTGGAAGATGCGAAGAGCGATGACGGCGAAGCCATCAAAATGGTGGAATCGGCTGCGACCGAGGCGTACGGCGGCTACCTTATCAACGTAGTGGACCAGACCAACGGCACTTCTTATTTAAATAAAGTAAAAGGCACGGGAAAGCCCGTGGTTTTCTGGAACCGTGAAGTGGGCGTGGATGTGCTGAACTCCTACGAAAACGCTTATTACGTCGGGATCGAGTCGGCGGAAGGCGGACGGTATCAGGGGCAGATGGCTGCCGAATACGTCAATACGACGGGTTTCGAAAAGCTTGACCGCAATGGCGACGGCAAACTCGGCGTGATCGTCGTCAGGGGCGAAAAGGGAC
>CALVXL010000150.1 GCA_944369635.1 uncultured Clostridia bacterium | reverse complement strand
CTCTTTTCCGATACTTTCGAGGGATTTTCCGCCATGCTGGACGAGATGATCGCCGAGGCGATGGAGGATTTCAACCGCAGGGAAACCCTCGTGAAGCGTTTCGACTGCAATATTTTGACTTCCGCCGGGGCAAAGGGCGGCAAACGCTTTGACAAAAAACGCTGAATCGGCTATAATAAGACCAAAAGAAAAACGGAGAAACACGCATGGAAAAAATCAAAATGACGACGCCGCTCGTGGAAATGGACGGCGACGAGATGACGAGGATTTTGTGGAAATGGATCAAGGAAGAGCTGATCGAGCCGTTTGTGGACTTAAAGACCGAATATTACGATCTGGGGCTCAAACACCGCGACGAAACGGACGATAAAGTTACCCTCGATTCCGCCGAAGCCACTAAAAAATACGGCGTGGCGGTCAAATGCGCCACCATTACGCCCAACGCCCAGCGCGTGGAAGAATACGGGCTGAAAAAGATGTGGAAAAGTCCCAACGGCACGATCCGCGCCGCGCTGGACGGCACGGTGTTCCGCGCGCCCATTTTGCTCGACGGCATAACGCCCTATATCCCCACGTGGAAAAAGCCCATCGTCATCGCCCGTCACGCGTACGGCGATATTTATAAGGCGGTGGATATGAAGGTCGGCGAGGGCAAGGCGGAGCTTCTTTATACCGATAAAGACGGAAAGGAAACGCGCGTCTGCATTCATGAATTCGACGGCGACGGCGTGATCATGGGCATGCACAATACCGATAAATCGATTTATTCTTTCGCCCGCGCCTGCTTCAATTACGCGCTCGATACGAAAATGCCGCTGTGGTTTTCCACAAAGGACACAATCAGCAAGATCTACGATCACCGCTTTAAGGACATTTTCGCGGAAGTTTACGAAAACGAATATAAGGAAAAGTTTGAAAAAGCCGGTATAGAATATATGTATACGCTGATCGACGACGTTGTCGCGCGCATCGTCCGTTCGGAAGGCGGGGTCGTGTGGGCGTGCAAGAACTACGACGGCGACGTGATGAGCGATATGGTCGCCACGGCGTACGGCTCTCTGGCGATGATGACCTCCGTGCTCGTTTCGCCCGACGGCGTTTACGAATACGAGGCGGCGCACGGTACGGTGACGCGTCATTATTATAAGTATATCAAGGGCGAGGAAACGTCCACCAACCCCGTGGCGACGATTTTCGCCTGGACGGGCGCTTTGAAAAAGCGTGGGGAACTCGATGGCAACGCGGCGCTCGAAGCGTTTGCGGCGCGGCTGGAAAAAGCTACGATAGAAACGATCGAGCAAGGCGAAATGACGGGCGATCTCGTGTCGCTTTTCAAAAAGGAAGGCGTTACGCCGAAAAAGCTGGAAAGCAAGGCGTTTTTACAGGCGATTGCAAAGAGAATGTGAAAAATAACGAGGTGCGGCGCAGGCGGATTTGCCTGCGCCGCATGAATTTTAAACGGATAATGTGAAATTTATTGAAAAAGTATTTAAAAATAAATGTTGACAATTTACGTTAATGCATATATAATGAAGATACCTAATAAAATATATTATTTGGGAGGAGATGTTATGTTTTGCAAAAATTGTGGCTCTGAAATCGACGATCGGGCGGAAATCTGTCCGAAGTGCGGAGTGCGGGTTAACCCGCAGAGTGCGTCGCCCGCTACGAACGACGCACCGAATGCCGGCTTTGCGGTGCTCGGGTTTTTCTTTCCGCTGATCGGTCTCATTTTATATCTGGTATGGAAATCGGATTATCCGTTGAAGGCGAAGTCTTGCGGGAAAGGCGCGCTGATCGGCGTGATTGTCGGCGTAGTGATTTCCATTCTGTACGTAATTATAGCGATTGTGATTATCGGCGCGGCTGCCGGCGCGGCGGGAATGTATTAAATAACATTATCCGTTATAGGAGCAGAAGAAAAAGATGTTCTGTAAAAATTGCGGGATGCCTGTCGACGCGCAAAAGGATATATGTCCGAATTGCGGCGTGCGCCTGCGCGAAACCCGCCCTAACGGGGACGCTTCCAGCACGGGATTCGCGGTGCTCGGGTTCTTCTTTCCGCTGATCGGTCTCATATTATATCTGGTTTGGAAATCGGATTATCCGCTGAAGGCGAAGTCCTGCGGGAAGGGCGCGCTTACAGGTTTCATAGTGTATGTGATTTTAGCGGTTCTTACGACGATTTTTTATGTTATCGTATTAAGTCGGTATATAGCTGCGCTGGAAACTCTGGCAGAGGTGAGAAATGTTTTGTAAATATTGCGGCGCACAGATCGCCGATCAGGCGGAAATCTGCCCGAAATGCGGTTTGCGCGTGGAGGAAAAACGGAAAACTTCGGAAGTCGATGCACCCAACATCGGTTTTGCCATACTCGGTTTTTTCTTTCCGGTCGTCGGGTTCGTTTTATACCTTGTCTGGCTACAGGAACTCCCGTTAAAGGCAAAATCCTGCGGGAAAGGCGCGTTGATCAGCGTGATCGTCAGCGCGGCGCTCGTAGTACTTTACATCATTATTTTTGTGATTTTATTCGCATCCGTTGCTGCGGCGGGAGCACTTCCCGCACCGACCTGATTTCGGAAAAAACTTCATAAAAAAACAAAAACGCTTTCGGTCTGATCCCGAAGGCGTTTTATATTGCCGTGTTCCCGTAAAAAACAATCTTTATAGAACTTACGCGGCGGTCTATTGATTTTATCTGTGCATTTTCAAGGTGTTATGGACAACTTCCGCGGAGAACGGCTGATTTTCGTAAAGTTCTCCGTCCACGTTTAAGGTGGAGTATTTTTCGCTTTCTATGGTGATTTTATCGCAAAGCTCGGAATGCGCCTGCGGAAGAGAAAGCAGTTTGCCTTTTTTGAATTTCAGCAGTGCCGGCAAAATTTTCAGTCCTTTGATCTCGTCCACATACACGAAATTGAGCTTGCCGTCCTGCACGTCGGAAGCGGGCGAAATCTTCATGCCCCCGCCGATCATGCTGGCATTGGCAACGCAGGCGAGAAACGCTTTGTGTTCGCGTTTTAAGCCGTTGATTTCCGAAGTGAATTTCACGCATTTATAGGTGAAAAGCGTGCGGAGCAGACAGTTTGTGTAACCGATCTTCGTCTTTTTTTCCAGTTCGGAATAAAGTTTCAAAACTTCCACGTCGATCCCCATGCCCACCACGTTGATGGCGCGGAGGTTCGGCATCTGTATAAAATCTATGTATGTTGCTTCTCTTTTTAAAATGATGTCCAGCGCGGATTCCACGTCTTCGGGGATACCGAGATGTCCCGCAAAATCGTTTCCCGTGCCGCAGGGAATCAGGCCGAACGTGATGTTTTCAAAATTGCATAGGCCGTTGACCACCTCGTTCAACGTGCCGTCGCCGCCCATGGCGACGAGAGTCGTCGCGCCGTTTTCGATGGCCGCTTTTGTAAGCGCGATGGCGTGTTTGGGGTATTCGCTCTTGTGCAGGCGGTAAACGACGTTTTCGCGTTTGAGCTTTTCTTCTACAATCGCAAGGTTTTTCGTCATTTTCTTTTCGCCGCCGGCATAGGGGTTGTAGATAATGTCGAGTTCCATGATTTCCTTTCAAAAAATAAGGGCAACTTTTTGCCCGCAATCCCTTCCGTAAAAAATTTATATAAATAAAGTTTACTACATTTTCGGCAAAATTACAACTTTTATGCTATAATAATTTTATGATTGACAAAATT
>CALVXL010000149.1 GCA_944369635.1 uncultured Clostridia bacterium | reverse complement strand
AAATCCACAAAGGAAAATTTCCGCGCGAGCGCGGAAATTCTGTCCGATCTTTTTTTCCATTCCGTGTTCGACGACGAGGAGAGCGCGCGGGAAAAGGGCGTCATCAAAGAGGAAATCAGTATGGGCGAGGATACGCCCGAAGATATCTGTTTCGATTTGCTTGCCGAAAGCTATTTCGGCAAAAACGGACTGGGACAGACCATCTTAGGCTCCGCCGCCAACGTGGACAAGTTTACCAAAGCCGATATCCTTACCTACATGAACGAGTATTACGTGCCGGGCAATATCGTCGTGTCCGTCGCGGGCAATATATCCTTTGAGGAAGCCGAAAAGGTTTGCGACGAGTTTTTCGCTTCTCAGTTCAGAACTTTCAAAAAGACGGGGGAATCGTTCCGCCACGAAAAGACGCTGGCGGGAAATCTCGTGAAAGTCAAGGACATCGAGCAGGCGCACATCGGACTTTGTATGCCGTCGTACCGCCTGGGATCGAAGATGAGCGTGGCGATCCGCATTTTGAACACCGTGTTCGGCGGCGGAATGAGCAGCCGTCTTTTTCAGAACATTCGCGAAAAATACGGGCTTGCCTATTCGGTATATTCCTATGTTTCGCAGTATAAACAACTCGGCACGTTCGAAATTTACGCGGGAGTGAACCCTTCCAACCGCAACCGCGCGCTGGAATGCATTATGGAGGAAATCAAGCGCCTCAAAGACAAGGTGATCACCGAAGCGGAGTTTCTGCGCGGAAAGGAACAGGTCAAGGCTTCCTTCATCATGGCGCAGGAAAGCACCGCCAGCCAGATGCTCGTATACGGCAAACAGCTTTTGATGCTGGACGAGCTCTTCGACGTGAACAAGAAAATCAAGGAGATCGACGCTTGCCGCATGGAAGATATCGAAGTCGCCATCGACGAGAGCTTCCATACCGAAAAGATGGCGGCGGCCACGGTGGGCAAGATGAAGAGTAAACTCAAAATCAGATAAACGGCAAAAACGCGTATCGTCACGATACGCGTTTTTTTATCGGCCGTTCGGTTAAGTGGACGAAGTCTCGCACTGGCATCCGCAGGCAGAGGAAACCAGGAGCGCTGCGATGACCAGGAGAGCTTGCGTGGTCGAAAAGGATCGGCCAAGCAAAAGCAACAGCATCAGCCCCCAAAGCACGATCGAATTATCGGACATGGTATTACCTCCTTACAAGCCTTAAATCAATATATGCTCGATTGCGCGGAAAAATGTCAAAACATCGTAAACGGCTTGCAATTTAACGGCGTTTGCGCTAAAATGGTTCATTATGAAGGACAATTCGTTTTTAGGCACGGAAAAAACGGGCAGGCTTCTTCTTAAACTTGCCGTGCCCGCCGTTACGGCGCAACTCGTCAATTTGCTTTATAACCTCGTGGACAGGATCTATATCGGACATATTCCCGAAATCGGCACGGCGGCGCTTACCGGCGTGGGCGTGTGCCTTCCCGTCATCTTGCTGATATCGGCGTTTGCCTATCTCATCGGTTCGGGCGGCGCGCCGCGCGCTTCCATTTTTATGGGCGCGGGGGACGACGACACCGCCGAGAAAATTCTGGGAAACTGTTTTACGTTGCTCGTTGCGGCGTCCGTCGCGTTGACGGTGGTGTTCACGGTGTGGAACGAACCGCTTCTGATGGCGTTCGGCGCAAGCGAAAAGACCGTCGGATACGGCGCGGAATATATGTCGGTCTATGCGCTCGGCACGATCTTCGTGCTGATGGCGCTGGGACTCAACGTCTTTATTTCCGCGCAAGGGTTTACCGTCATCTCCATGGTATCGGTCATCATCGGCGCGGCGCTCAACATCGCGCTCGACCCCGTGTTCATCTTCGCGCTGGGCATGAACGTCAGGGGCGCGGCGATAGCCACCGTCATTTCTCAGGCGGCTTCCTGCGTGTTCGTCGTGGCGTTTCTGGCAAGCAGACATTCGCTTTTGCGGTTAAAATGGAAAAATTTCCTGCTCCGCAAAAAGATCGTGGTGCCCTGCCTGCTTTTGGGAATTTCTCCTTTCATCATGCAGGCTACGGAAAGCGTGATTACGGTATGCTTTAATTCTTCCTTGTAGGCGGCGAAAGGGGATATTGCCGTCGGCGCGATGACCGTTCTTTCCAGTATCATGATGTTTTGCATGATGCCCCTGCAAGGCATTACGCAGGGCGCGCAACCCATCGTCAGCTACAATTTCGGCGCGAAAAACGCTTCCCGCGTAAAGGAAACTTTCAGGTATACGTTTATCGTGTGCTGCGCTTATACTTTCGTTTTATGGGGCGTCGTGCAACTCTTTCCGCAGGCTGTGGCGCGCGCGTTCTCTTCCGACGAGGAACTCATCGTCTATACGTCGCGCGCACTGCGCATTTATATGGCGGTCGCCTGCGTGTTCGGCGCGCAGATCGCCTGCCAGCAGACCTTTGTCGCCATCGGCAAAGCGGGGATATCGTTCTTTCTCGCCGTACTCAGAAAGATCATTCTTCTTTTGCCTCTCATCTATATCATGCCCGCAATCTTTTCTTCCGATCCCGCTACCGCCATCTATGCCGCGGAACCCGTTGCGGACTTTCTTGCGGTGGCCACAACGGTCAGCTGTTTTATCGTGTTTTTCGGCAGGGCGATGAAAAAGCTGGAGGCGGAGCAAGCGGAGGAATGCGCGCGTGCTGACGCGGTGCAAAACGAAAATTTGAATTCGGATAACGGAGAAACGCAATCTGCCGGGACGGGAGCGACGGTTTTTTTCGCGGCGGAGGACAAAGGCGGCGCGGCGGCAACCGCTTTGACGGACGGCGCAAAGAAAGGAGAAAGCAAAGACTTTTCTTCGCATAAAGAAAACGACTGATTTCGCGCAAATCTTACAAAAAATCTCAAATGCTTATATATTCATATATGGTATCATAAACGGGAAATTCGGTTCGGAGGAAACCTATATGGAATGTATGCTTTTGGACAAGCGCACACAGGGGCTTGTCAATGATTACGTCCCCACGGGGGAAATTTTGGACGATCTGGTCTGCTTTTTTACGATCTTTTCCGATTACACGCGGCTGAAAATGATTTCCGCGCTGGCGATTTCGGAAATGTGCGTAAGCGATCTGGCGCGGGTTTTGAAACTCAACCAGACCACCGTGTCGCACCAGCTCAGGCTTTTGAAAAACCTCAACGCCGTAACCACCAAGCGGCAGGGAAAAGTCGTTTTCTATTCGCTGAGAAACGAAACGCTCAACGTCGTGCATCTGAAAGGCGTGGAATTTTTGGGATATTGAATCGCGGGCCGCGGAAATTTTTCCGCGGCCCTTTTTTGTCGTCGGCGCTTCGAACAGGTAAAGGCTTACATCTTTTTGATTGTCGGCGGCGGACGGAAAGGGATTTATCCCGCGGCCGCCGATAAAAAAAAGTTGTCAAATCGGCGCGTATCGGGTATAATAAAATCATGCTGGAAGATAAACTGCGTCTTTTGCCGGAAAATCCGGGCGTCTATATCATGAGCGATAAGGACGGCACGGTCATCTACGTAGGCAAGGCGAAAAATTTAAAAAACAGGGTGCGTCAGTACTTTTTTAACTCCGTCAAGACCGACAAAGTCATGGCGATGGTGGAAAACGTGGCGGATTTCCGTTATATCATCACGAAATCGGAGATCGACGCGCTGAGCCTCGAAAACAATCTCATCAAAAAATACAAGCCGAAGTACAACATCCTGCTCAAAGACGACAAGACTTATCCGTATCTCCGCGTCAACCTGAAGGAGGATTTTCCGACTTTCACCGTGACGCGGCGGCTTAAAAAGGACGGCTCGAAATATTTCGGTCCGTTTATGGGCGGCGTGTCCGTCAAAGAGGTGCTGGAACTTTTGCAGACGACCTTTTCCATACGTCCCTGCCATATCGCCGTGGGCGGAGAAAAGAAGTTAAAGCCCTGTCTGAACTACCATATCAAGCGGTGTCTTGCGCCCTGCGCGGGGCTGGTGAGCAAGGAAGAATACCGCGCCAACGTGGAAAAGGCTTTGGACTTTTTGAACGGCAACGACCGCGAAACGGAAAAAATTCTCCGCGAAAAAATGGAAATCGCCGCAGAAAAGCAGGAATTCGAGCTGGCGATGTCGTATAGAAATAAATTGAAGGGGCTGGAAAAGATCTGGCTGAAACGCATCACCAGCTTGAACAGCTTTCTTTCGGCGGATATCATCGCCTACGAAACGGATAATATTCATTCGGCGATCAGCGTTCTCGTCGTGCGGGGCGGCAGGATGTCGGGCGGAAAAAATTTCGCCGTTACCGACGCCGCGCTTTCCGAAGCGGAGGCGCTGGGCGAATTTATGATGCGCTATTACAAGCAAGGCGTGTCCTTGCCCGCGGAAATATTGCTCGCGGGAGAGGCGGATACCGCGCTTTTCGAAAAATACTTCAGGGAAAAGCTCGGCGCGTCGGTCAGCGTGCTCGTGCCCAAGCAGGGTGTGCGCAAACAGCTTTGCGACATGGCAGCGTTAAACGCCAAGGATTATCTTTCCAAAAATATCGAAAAGATACGCCATAAGGAAGATATGACGGTTTCCGCGTGTAAGCGGCTGCAACGTGTTTTAAACCTTTCTCATTATCCGCATCGCATGGAATGTTACGATATTTCGCACATCAGCGGCGTGGACAAGGTCGGTTCGATGACGGTGTTCACCGACGGGGAAGCCGACCGCTCGCAATACCGCCGTTTCAAAATCAGAACGGTGGAGGGCAACAACGACTTCGCCTGTCTGCAGGAAGTATTGAAACGCCGTTTGCAAAAGCTCGGAACGGGAGAAGAGGAGCGTTTTCCCAAGCCCGACCTCATCATCATCGACGGCGGCAAGGGGCAGCTCTCTTCCGTCAAAGAGATCTTCGACGAAATGCATGTCGAGGCGATCGATCTCATTTCCCTCGCCAAGCGCGAAGAGGAAATTTTCACGCTCTTTTCGCACGAGCCCGTCGTGTTGGAAAAAAGCGATTACTGTCTCAGGATGTTGCAGCGTATCCGCGACGAAGCCCACCGCTTTGCCATTACGTTTAACCGCGATCTGAGAAACAAACGCACGCTTTCTTCGCTTTTAAGCGAAATTCCCGGCGTCGGCAAAGTGCGCCGTCAGCTTCTGATGGAAAAGTTCAAAGATATTTCCGGTATTATGGCGGCGAGCGAGGATGAACTGAAAACGGTTGAGGGCATAGGCGACAAGCAGGCAAGGGAAATATGGGAATTTTTTCATAAGAAGATAGAGGAAGAACAGAGGTGAAGAATATGAAATATAAGATGTTTGTATCGGATTTCGACTGGACGCTCGGTCATGCGCCCGATGTAATAGAAGAGAGCACGGTGGACGCCATCCGCCGTTATCAGGAAAAAGGCGGCATATTCACGGTGTGTACGGGGAGATTGTTTTCCTCGATCAGGGGCATACTCAACAAATACGGCCTGAAAGGTACGGTCATCGCCTGTCAGGGGGCGATCGTCGGTGACATCGAAACGGGCAAACGCCTTTACGCGCACGGCATCGAGCCGAAACTCGCCGCGGATACGGTGCAAATGCTGCTGGACGACGGGCATTTCGTCATGCTCGATTGCGACGACGTGCTGTATTTCAGCCAACGCAACGCCTATACCGACGCGTACGAAAAGCTGACGTCGCTCCACGGCGTTCTGCTGGACGACGTGCCGTCGTTCATTTTGAAAACGCAGGCGAGCACGCAAAAGATCATGATCATGGACGAAGCGGATAAAATACCCGTGCTGGCGCAGAAATACAATGAAAAATTCGGCGGCGCGCTTACGGCGAACAGCGGCGCGAAGTGCCTGATGGAAATCGTCAATCCCAAATGGAATAAGGGCGTATCCGTGGAATTCTTAGCGGAAAAGTTCGGCGTAAAGAAGGAAGAAGTGCTCGCCATCGGCGATTCCACGAACGATCTTTCGCTGATGGGACGCGGGTTTTACGGCGTAGCCGTTGGCGACGGCAGCGAGGAACTGCGCGCGGCGGCGGACGAAGTTACCGTGCCGTTTGAGCAAAAGCCCGTGGAAGTGATGCTGAAAAAATACTGTCTGTAATTTTTTAATGCAAAAAGGGGGGAAGAGGTAAAAATATGGAACAAAACAAAATGAATGAAATAAACGGCGGCGCGCAGGAAGAAAACGCGCTTGCCGGACAGGAAAAGAAGAGCCTGCCCATGATCGCCTTGCGCGGCAAGGTGGTTTTTCCCAAAACCTTTATCAGTTTTGACGTGGGCAGACAGATCTCCCTCGCGGCGGTCAACGCCGCGGCGGAAAACGGAACGGAGGTCTTTATCGCCGCGCAAAAAAACGCGCTCGTCGATACGCCTTCGAAAAACGATCTGAACCGTTACGGCGTGGTCGCGCGCGTGACGCAGATCATCAAGCTGCCGGGCGGCAACGTCAAAGTGAGCGCGGAAGCGCTTTACCGCGCCTTTGCCGAAAATATCATAACGGAAAACGGCATGTTTGTTGCCGAAACGTTCCGCGAAGATTATATCCGCGAAGACGGAGCGGAAACGGAAGCTTATTTCCGCCTTGCTCGGCAGGCGATGCTGGAATATACGCTTTTCGATAAGCAGATGTCCAAGGACGTGCTCGTTAAACTTTCGGAAATGACCGATCCCGACGAGTTCATCGACAACGTGCTTTCCGTACTCACTTTTAAAGAGAGCAAGTGCCAGGAACTTTTGGAAGAGCGCGTTACCGTAAAGCGTCTGGAAAGTTTTACGCGGCTTCTGAGCGAGGAGTTGGAAATTTCCAAAATCGAGCGCAAAATCAGCGCGCAGGTGCGCAAGAACATCGATAAGGGGCAGAAGGAATTTTATTTGCGCGAACAGCTGAAAGCCATTCATTCCGAGCTCGGCGACGACGAGGACGAAAAAAAGACGCTGTATAATCAGATCAAGGATAAAAACCTGCCCGCCGAAGCGGAGGAAAAAGCCCTTAAAGAGCTGGCGCGGCTCGATAAAATCAATCCTTCCAGTCCCGATTATTCCATCATTCTCAACTATCTCGACTGGATCAAGGAACTTCCGTTCAATACGTATACGCAGGATACGGAAGATCTGAGCGCGGCAAAGGCGGTGCTCAACGCCGATCATTTCGGGCTGGAGAGCGTAAAGGAACGTATCGTCGAATACCTTGCGGTTCTGCAGCTGACCAAAAAGATCAAGGGGCCGATCCTTTGTTTTGTCGGGCCTCCGGGCGTGGGCAAAACGTCCATCGCCAAGTCGGTGGCGCGCGCGCTCGGCAGAAAATTCGTGCGCATGAGCCTCGGCGGCGTGCGCGACGAGGCGGAAATCCGCGGGCACAGGCGCACCTATGTCGGCGCGATGCCGGGCAGAATCATTTACGGTCTGCGAAACGCGGGTTCGTCTAATCCCGTATTTTTGCTCGACGAGATAGACAAGCTTTCCAGCGACATTCACGGCGATCCCGCCAGCGCGCTTTTGGAAGTGCTCGATCCCGAACAGAATTCCACGTTCCGCGACCGCTATCTCGAAATTCCCTACGATTTGTCGAAAGTGCTTTTCATCACCACGGCAAATACCCTCGATACCATTCCGTATCCGCTTCTCGACCGCATGGAAGTCATCGAGATCAACGGCTATACCGAGGAGGAAAAGATCGAAATCGCCCTTCGCTACCTCGTGCCGAAGCAGATCGCGGAAAACGGACTTACGGCGGATAATCTCCGCATGACGGAAAGCGGGATACGCGAAGTCATCGAGGGCTATACAATGGAAGCGGGGGTAAGAAATCTTGAACGCGAGATCGGCACGATCTGCCGCAAAGTCGCCATTAAAGTGGCGGAAAACAAAGTGGAAAAACGGCAGGTCGTCAACGAAAAGAAAGTGCGCGAATATCTCGGCGTGCGCAAGTTTTCCAAGGACAAGCCCATCGAATCGGACGAAGTCGGTTCGGCTACGGGGCTTGCGTGGACGGCGTTCGGCGGCACGACGCTCATCATTGAGGTGGGGCTCATGCGCGGCAAGGGAGAAATCTTTCTGACGGGCAAACTCGGCGACGTGATGAAGGAATCCGCCCGCGCGGGTATCAGCTATATCCGCAGCAACGCGTCGAAATACGGCATCGACGAAGAGGTGTTCGATAAAACCGACATCCACATTCACGTGCCCGAAGGCGCAACGCCTAAAGACGGTCCTTCCGCCGGTATCACCATGGCCACGGCGATTTTGTCGGCTTTCACCAAAAAGCCCGTGAAAAAGAACGTGGCGATGACGGGAGAAATCACCCTCCGCGGCAAGGTTTTGCCCATCGGCGGTCTGAAAGAAAAGGCGCTTGCGGCAAACCGTATAGGCATAGAAAATATCGTGATTCCAAAGGGCAACGTCAAGGACCTTGAAGAAATCCCGAAGGAGATCAGAAGCAAAATGAATTTTATCCCCGTCGAAAACGTAGACGAAGTGTTCGCCGCGGCGATACGGGGGTTCTGATATGCTGAAAATCACAAAAGCGGAATTTATCACCTCGGCGGCGTCCCGTGCGGGGTTCGTGCAGGCGGAAAAGCCCGTCATCGCCGTTGCGGGCAAGTCCAACGTGGGCAAAAGCTCGTTCATCAATATGCTGGCGGCAAAAAGCAAGCTTGCGCGCACGTCCAACACGCCGGGGCGCACAAGGCTGGTCAATTACTTCGATTTCGGGGAATTTATCTTGGCGGATCTGCCGGGCTACGGGTTCGCGCAGGCGGGAAAAGCCGAAAAGGAAAAATGGAGCAAACTTATGGACGATTTCTTTGCGTTCGGCGGCGTTTCGCACGTTTTTTCCCTGCTCGACATCCGCCACGACCCTACCCGCGAGGACGTGCAGATGGTGCAGTATCTGTATCATTACGCCATTCCCTTTACCTTGGTCGCCACCAAAGCGGACAAATTGGGAAAGAGCAAAGTCAAGCCCCGCCTTACGGAAATCGCGGCTTTTTTGGGAACGGCCGTGGGCAATATGCTCGCCGTATCCTCGCTGACGGGAAAGGGGCGCGACGACGTCTTATCCCGCCTTACGCACATTCTTTCGGTAACGGAAGAGCAAAACTGAACCAAAAAGCTCCGCCCGCGTTGATAAGCGGACGGAGCTTTTTTATAAAAACGCCGCGCGCCTCGCGCGGGCGGAACACGGCAGGTGATGTCGCTGCAAAAGCCGTCCCCGCGGCAAGCGCGGGGACGGGGAGAGAAAAATATATAAGACAAGAAAGGGCGTTCATAAAAATACGGAAATCAGTTTGTATGCGCCGAGGCCTATCAGTAAGACGGGGGCTGCGGCTTTGAAATTCTTCATTCCGCAAAAGAGTCTGCTTTCCGAAAGATGCGTGCCGAGCACGATGGTGATCAGGTGCATGACGGTGATGAGCAGGGGAACGTAAAATTCCGTATAGCCCATCAACGAAAGCGAAAGCGTAGCCGCCGCGCCGTCCAGGCCGACCGCAAAGCCCACGATCAGGGATTTGTTGAAGGCTTTTTCCGCGCCCGCCGCAGCCACGTCGGAATTGATGAGGTTGTATAAGCCCACCGCAATGAGTATGATTCCGCCCGCCGCGGCGACCTCTTCCGAAAAAATATCGCTTAAAAAATTCCCCAGAAGGTTCGCGGCGGCGCACAGCGCGAATACCGTAAGCACGATTCCCGCCACGATTTCCCCCTTTTTCTTCGTGGTGAGGGAAAGGGAAAAACCGCAGAAAAAGGAATCTGCGCTCACCGTCAGCGCGGTCGCCGTTAAAAACAGGATGTTCATATGTAAAAAATGCGCCGCGCGCAGCGGAAAGCGTCCGCGGAAAAACCGCTTTTTCGATGGGAGGTAAGCGCGGATTTTTCCCCTCGGACGCGTTATATTGTCATCTTATGCCGTCGCGGGTAAAAAAGGTGCGCGGCTTTTTCCTTCATTCTCCAAAAAAATTGAAAAATACGCGAAAGTAGTTTGACAAACGGACGTTTTTATATTAAAATAGATTAAGCTATATGCTTTTATAGTATAAAGACAGGAGCTTGCATTTACATGAGAATCAGCTTGCATAAAAAGATATTTACCGGCGTTCTCGCTCTGATCGTCGCGCTGACGTTCGGGGCGTTCGCGTTTACGGCGTTTGCGGACGATACCGAAACGGCGAACACCACCACCGATTACTTTACCGTGACCGGTGCGGACGGCGCGTCCGATTCCACGGCGGAACTTAAAGACGGAAAACTCGTTTTCGGTTTCGGCGAAGGGGCGGAAGCGGAATTCAAAAGAGACCTCGTTCTCAACGATTTCGGCGTGAAGTTCGCTTATGAAGGCAAAATCAGCCTCAGCTTTTTCTATGATTCTTACGACGTCAACGGCGTCAACGTGGGCACGGATGACAAACCCGAATACAGCACCGACGTGGAACTGAAAGTTTCCTTCGACAACGATAAAGTGTTCGTCGGCGACGCCGAACCCGTTACGGTCTCGGTTACCGACAACGTTTACGACGTGTCCCTGCATATCGTAAACGACGCGAGCGGATACGTTTTCGAAGTCAATGTCAACGGCACCGAAATTCCCGTGACGGAAAACAACTTCAAGCCTTATATGTTCGGCGGAAACGTGGTCGGCAAATTTACATTCCTTTCCGACGAAGCGGCTGCCGATGCTTCGCTTTATGTCGATTCCGTTTCGCAGAGTGGCAAAACGCAGGATTTTGTGCTCGATTCCGAAAACAAGATCGTTCCCGTGCAGTCCGTTGTCTTGTTGGACAAGGAATTTTATAACGGCGAAGCGGCGGGCACCATCGTGCGGCGTTATGCTTCCGATATCACCGTTTCGTTTACGGAATATTCCGTAGATAAGAGCGAAAACAAGTCGTCCGACTTTAAGATCTCGGTGGACGAAGCGTATGAAAACGACATTTACTTCGACAATGCCACTACCAAAACGCTCCGCTTGAAGACGCTTGATAAGGAAGTGCAGTTCAAGGTCGTCACCACCGAAACAGTGGAGGACGAGGAAGTCGAAACCGTTTATAACACCTTTACGTTAAAGGGGATCAAGGACGAAACCGCGCCGGAAGTTCAAATAGACGCTGCGGAAGCGAAGGCTTCTTTTGAAGACGCGCTCTACAGAGCGACGAGAGAGGAGTACGACGTCATCGGCGAAAACGGACAGATGGTAACGGAAGAACATTATATCCGTTTGGGTTCGGGCAATTATCTCGAAATTCCTTCGATGGAAAGGTTCGTAAAGGACGATACGACGCCGTATGAAGATCTTTCCTATACCGTATACTACCGCACGCAGAAGTCCGATTGGACGAGCACTTCGTCCTTCAAAATTCCCGTTGCAAGCGAGGGAAAATACGAATTCTACGTATTGTTCAAGGATGCCGACGGCAACGAAATGGACAAAGATCAGATCGTGGACAAGGACGGCAACATCGTCGATATGAACTATGTGTTCACGTTTGAGGTTTATAACGATGCGCCCATCGAGGTGCAGGCCGCGGATTCGCAGGAAGCCGCATACAAAGGCGTTTCTTTCACGGCTACGGAGTTTACCGTGCTGGCGCTCAACTACGATTCCGAATATAAGCTCGAATATTCCAAGGACGGCGAAAGCAACTGGGTGGAAATTCCCGCGCTTGCCGATCTGGACGAAGAGGAGAACGCAAAGGAATATAAAGAATATTCCAAATACGCTTACGACGGCACGCTGACTTTTACTCCCGCGGAAATCGGTTATTACAGAATCACGCTTACCATTTACGAAAAGGAAAGCCCGCGCTTTGCGGAGGCTTCCACTCTGGTCCATGCGGAGTCCACGCCCGTCAAGGTCGTTCCCCGCGAAGAAAACTGGTTTTTGAATAACATCTGGTCGCTGGTATTTCTGACCATCGGCACGCTCGCGCTCATCGGCATCATCGTCATTTTGTGCATCAAGCCGAAGGATGCTGCGGCGGAAGAAACGAAAGTTACAAATAAAAACAAGAAATAATCGAAATTTTAAAATCTCTTCGTTTTACCGTAGTTCCCATAGGGAATTTTACCACAGCAACCAAATAAGTATAGCGCACTATACCTTGCAAGCAAGGCAGTGCGCTTTTAGTTTACTTTTGAAATTATTTGTTATATACTTAATAAAAAGTTATATAGTAATTTATGAGGATAATTAATATGGATAAAAAAGCAGAAAACGATTGGCGACTTGATATGTATGACGGATATTTAGATGGAGCAACATTTACTTTGAAAAAATTTGTATCTACGAATGGCAATGACCACGAACATTGTGTGTTTTGTTGGAAAAAAATAACCGATTTGAGTATTGAAGATTGTGAAACGGAAGGATACTGTACTATGTATGAAAATACAGGACAAACTCAATGGATATGTAAAGATTGTTTCGATGATTTTAAAAAAAAGTTTAATTTTAAAATAATATAAACTATAATTTATTGAGCAATAATAAGAGCGAAGGTTTAAAAAATCTTCGCTCTTTTTGATCTCTATGGGAATTACGCCTTGTCGGAGGGCTTTTTTTACTTTTTTTCTAGTGGATTGCGCCGTGCTTTCGGCGTTTCGGTTCTTTACGGAAGAGCTTGTATTTTATTGCCGCCCTGCCCCGCGGCGAAAAACGACGGCCGCGGGGCAGGGCGGGGTGGAAAATATCTTTTTTTGCGGGATATTCGCGCGTTTTCATACATAAAATTTACTATGAAATTGAGCGAAGTAAAATTGGGCGAAACGGTAAGAATTGTCGCCATAGGAAACAAAGCGCCGCGCAAACGCCTGCAAAGCATAGGCATTGCGCGCGGCAGCGTTCTGCGCGTGGAAATGTTTGCGCCGCTCAACGGCGCGCTCTACGTGCGGCTGGGGCAGACGGGCATTGTGATGAGAAAGGAGATCGCCGGGGAAATCGAGGCGGAACGGTTGGAAAATGCCGACGGCGCGCGGGAGGAAAAAAGGTGAAAGCGGGCGGAAAGATCGCGCTCGTCGGTTTTCCCAACGCGGGCAAAACCACGCTTTTCAACGCGCTTACGGGAGCGCACGAGCGTACGGGAAATTGGCACGGCGTTACCGTGACGGCGCGCGGCGGAAAGATGAAAAACCTGCCGTGTTTTTTATATGACCTGCCGGGGATTTACGGCGAAGAAGCGACGTCGCCCGAAGAAAAAGTCACCCGCGAATTCCTCGAAAGGGAAAAGGACGCGCTGCTCCTCATCGCCGTTTCCGCAAACGACGCCGCGCGGGGACTCGCCGCGGCGGAACATCTTATAAAAACCCGAAAGACGCTCGTCGTATTCACCTTTTACGACGAGTTTTCCACGCGCGGCGGAAAGATCGATATAGCCGCGCTGAACGCAAAATGCTTTGCCGCCGCGGCGGTGGACGGAAACGACAAACAAGACGTTAAACGGCTTGAAACGGCGCTTCGCCGCGCCCTTGAAGGCGGTACGGCGCGCAAAGACTTCCGCCTCGAAGACGCGGAAAAACTGATTATAGTTCCGCCGCAGAAGAAAAATTTTCTCGACAAGGTGCTTTTTCACAAAGCGGGCGCGTTGACGGCGTTCGCATTGCTTTTCGCATTCGTTTTTTATGCGGCGTTCGGTA
>CALVXL010000148.1 GCA_944369635.1 uncultured Clostridia bacterium | reverse complement strand
GTAAGACCTGAATCGATTCGCCTTTTGACCGCTTACAGCTACATTGTATATCGCTTTTATGCTTTTGTCAATCTTTGTATAAAAAGCAAGCCGCCCCTTGTTATGCACCATGCGCCGCGAAAGTTTTTCCTTACTTTCGCGGCGCACTTCGCCAGGGCGGCTTTTATCCGTTTTCGTAGTGCTTTTTTTCGGCGTGACGTAATTTTTATTCCACGTCGCCTTTGACTTTTTGTTTCAGTTTTTTCAAAACTTCGCCCGCGCCGCGCTCGTTTTCCAAAGCGGTTTTCGCCGCGGAATAACGCTTGTATTCCGCCGCCAGTGCTTTATTTTCCGCCCCGACTCGCCGAAGCTCTTCCTGTGCGGAAATATACGTTAATACCTTTTTGACGATAGAATCCAGCTCGCTCCCTTCCCTGTAATCGGCGGGCGCGAAAAAATTGATCCTGCCGCTGTCAAAAAGTTCGTAAACGTTCTTTTTCAAATTCTTTTCGCCGTCGTACACGCCCACGGAAAATCCGCCGCGGCTTTTGACCAGCCGCATGCAAGGAATGTCCGTTGCGCTATCCCCGATATAGATCATATTGGTATAGCGCACCGCCAGATCGTCCTCGTCCACGGGGTCGTTGACGGAGTTGTCCCATTCTTCAAACCTGCCCTTTGCAATGCGGAAGATGAACTGCGTTTTGTTGGTGTAGTTGACCGACTGCGCGGGCCATTCCGTAACGCCGTCCGCCGTATACAAAAACGCGGACGCGTAAATGCGATCGAAATGCTTTGCAATGGAACTGCCTTCGATAATTTCCTTCAAGCCCGAAGAAATGATGTAATGCTTGATTTTAAGCCCGTGTGCCGCCCCGAACGCGTTGATACGTTCAAACCAGCTTTCCACGCCTTTAAAAAGCTCCACCTTTTTGCCGCAATCGCGAAAGTATTCCTTTTTGGTGCTCTTTCTCTGCGAGCGGAGCTGCAAAATCATTTCGTACATCCACGCGAGGTTTCCGTCCATGCGGTTTTCTTTCGCAAGACGGTTCGCTTCGCCCCAAAATTTTTCGGGCGCGACGCCCAGTTCCTCTATCACGGAATATTCCTGCATATCTTTTGGCGACAGCGTTTTATCGAAATCGTATAAAATTGCGGCGACGGGAAGTTTGTTCATAATACATCACTCCTTGCTTTTGTAATCACGTTTTAATTTGAAGATCGCAAGTAACAGACAAATGACGGCGATTGCACACATTACGATAATGCAAACCGCCGGCGAATTGATATCCATATTTTATCACAGATTGTTTTTGTTGACAAGCGCTTCATATAAAAGAAAAAAGCGCGGCATTCGCGCTTTTTTTCCCGATTATTCTTTTGCGGCTTCCTCTTCCAATACTTTCCGATCGATTTTGCCGATGAGGTTGACGGGCAACCGCTCCTTCACGACGATTTCCCGCGGCACCGCATAGGCGATGAGCTGTTCGCGGCAAACGGATAAAATTTTCGCCTTCACCTCTTCCGCGTCGCCTGCGATTTCCACGTATAAACGGACGTGCTGTCCCCTTACGGGATCGTTTATTCCGATGGCGCACGCCTTCTTTACCCCCGCGACCTTCATCGCCGCGCCTTCGATTTCCGAAGGGTAAACGGGCACGCCGCTCACTTTGATCATGTTTTTGATGCGCTGTTTGAAGTATAGGAATCCATCCTCGTCCAACCAGCCGTAATCGCCCGTTTTCAGCCAGCGCACTCCGTTAATTTCTTCAAACGGGTTGCCGCCCGTCATATAGCCGAGCATGAACTGTTCGGAATCGATGTAGATTTCCCCCACTTCCCCGCAAGGCAAAAACTTTCCGTCCTTCGCAACGGCAAGCCGGGTGCCGCTCAAAGGATACCCCAGCGAACCTTTTTTATGGTGCGCGGCGGAATTGACCACGCACACCGTTACCGTTTCCGTAAGACCGTACCCTTCGTAGAGTTCCGCTTTCGAGCCCTGCCGTTTCAAAACGGCGTTGAAATCGTCAATAAGTTTCGCACTGACGCTGTCGCCGCCGACGAACACATCCTTGATATTGGAAAGATCGCCGTTTACAAAGTTCTTTTCCCCGAGAAGTTTTAAAAACATCGTCGGCACGCCCGTTAAAATATTCGCCTTTTCTTTAACGATCTGCCTTGCCGAACGCTTTGCGTCGAACTTGATACACATGATGTTGGTGCGGCGCATCATCATACACATATGCATGTTGATACACAGCCCGAAACCGTGAAAAATCGGCAGGACGTTATATAGCGAAGTATACTCGTCAAGATCATAACGCAGAAATTCCGGCGCTTTGGAACAAAGCAGATTAAACGTGTAATTGTTATGCATGATGATCTTCGGCTCGCCCGTCGTGCCGCCGCTGGCAAGGTAGACGGCAGGTTCGTCAAAACCGAACTTTGCGGGCGGAGAAAAGGTCTTTTTCCCGCCTTTCAGCAATTTTTCCAGCTTTTCGCCCCAGCCGAGTTTCTTTTTGGTAAGACGGTAATAGGTTTTTGCCGCCGCCCCCATGAAGTATCCGCAGTCGCTTTCCAAAAGCGCGACGGAGAATTCGGGACGGTTTTTATGCGGATACGCATCGTATACGACGACGAGTTTGCTCTTCGTTTTTTCCGCGCTCTCTTTCAGCTTTTCGGGCGGGATATACGGATGCACGAGATTGACCGCCGCGCCGAGTTTGTTCGCCGCATAAAAGGCGATGAGCGCCGACGGGGAATTCGGCATGCACAGCGTAAGCGTATCCCCTTTGCCGAGCCTGTATTTTTCTTTCAGATTTTCCGCAAGAACGTCTATCAAACGAAAGATCTTTGCGAACGTATACTTTTTTCCGTAGAAGGAAACGGCATATTTAACATTTGACGCGGAAATATTCTGCCTTGCCGCATCGTACATGGACCAATTTTTATCGATTGTAAATTGCTTCAAAACCCAGCTCCTTTAAAAAATCATGGAAATCAATGTGAAAAACACTAAAATTGCGGGAATGACCGCCATATGACCGATATAGACGAGCGCGGCGTGTCTGCCGATAAGGCAAATTCCCGAATTCCACGGCCCGTCCAGCTTTTTGAGCGCATATTTTGCGGGAGAATGATACACCGCCCTGCCGATCAGCGAGCCGGCAAGCACGAATGCGCCCCACGGCAAAAGCGGAAAATAATCGGCGTGATAAAGATACGGCGAAGAAAGCGTTTCAATAAAAATGCCGATTGCCCAAACGTTCCCGCTTTTACCCGAAACCACGCTTTTTACTGCCCAGCCGTTGGAAGTATCCAGCCTGCCCCAAAGCGAAAAATACAAAGCGATTAAAACGACGCCTATTATTCCGGGAACGCATTTTAAAACGCTTTCCCACGCCGCGGAAAGTTTACACTTTCTGACGATTGCGTTCACGAGAAAATCGAGCAGCGCGAAGACAAGCACCGACGCCGCCAACATATGGAACACGCCGAAAACGACGACAAGACCGCTTTCGAAAAAGCGGTCCGCCATCGCGGAAGCGACGTTGATCGCGAGCGCGATGGCGACGAGCGGCATAGCGCGCTTAAAATTGTTTTTGGATAGCGTACAGCTTACGCCGCACAGTCCGAAAAACATACAGAGCACCAGAAAGCGCGCGGTATGCCGAAGGGGACTTTCCCAATACATTTCCGCGGCCTTATAGGCGTCGGCAAGAACGGACGTGCCTAAAATGTCGTTGACGACGGGCATGACGCCCCAGATGTTAAACATGAAGTGATCGAACACCATCAGCAGCACGCAAAGCCCCCGCAAAAAATCCAGCTCCCAGAAGCGATCTCCGCCGCGGCGGCAATAAATATTCAGTTTTTTCCGCATCGCCCCCGCCTGAAGGACGGCAGTCGCTTTTTCCTGCATTTTCAATCACTATCCTTTCGATGAAATACGCGTTATCTTAGCACGCATAAATAAAAAAGAGGTATCGCAAAGGCAAAAACATAGGAGGACGTAACCCATATTTTATATCGCAACGTGTAAGCCAGCTCGGGTTTTGGATTTTCATCGTACCAGAGAAAAAACTGATCGAGCTCGCTGAAAATATTTTCGTATTTCCGACTGAGTTTATAAAGTTTTTTCGGGATAAGCAACGACAAAAACCATACCGCAAAACATACGGGCGACAAAATCCACCCCGCCACGATCATGATCCGCGTCCTCAGATCGTCTATACGCTTCGCCTCTTCCGGATCGCAAAAAATCGCCGCGACCACAAAGACCGCAATATATAAGAAAAGCGAAATTACGGCGAACGTCCACCGCCGTATCCGTTTTTTCTTAAGCTTAAGCTTTACTTCCGCAAGCACTTCTTCTTTCGGAATCTGCCTGCATTTTTCCAAAGAGGCGTTACATTTTTTACAACGGCACGCTTTGTCTTCGTTGACACAGACGCAACGCTTGCATATCTTCATACCCTTTCCCCCTTATTCGGTCCCCTTACCTGATTGATTGCTTTCCTCCCTGCCCGCCGCCGCATTCGGCATACGGCGCTTTTCAGCTTGCGGCAAGATAGAAAATAACTAAAAGAAAGGAAAATATATAACAAACCGTCAGCCCGATTTTATACTTTATGTCGAATATGAAATTCGGCTGTAAATCCCTGCGGTCCACGTCGTAACCCTCAAAAAACAAATCGATTCGGGTCAGAAAGGAATCCGCGTCGTAATGCGCTTTATAGAGTTTTTCGGGAATAACCACCGATAAAAACCATATTGCAAAACACGCGGGCGCAAAGATCCAGCCCAGCACATAATATATTTTATCTTCAGATTCCATGTCGGCGGAAAGATTGCTGCCGCCGGCGGCCTTTACGATGGCGACGATATATAGCGCGACGAAGACGACGAGAGAAACACACGCAAACACGCGGCGGCCGCGTCTTTTACGGCGGATGATGCGCCGATCTTCTTCGACGATCTCTTCTTTCCTGATTTCCCTGCACTTATCGAGCGGGCGATTGCAATTTTCGCAACGGGTCGCACCGTCGCCGTTAATGCATTCGCAGTGCTTACATATTTTCATAATTTCCCCCTTTCAGTGAAAATTATAACATAGTGAAAAGTTTTAAGCAACGATATTTTTCTTTTTTCGACAGAAGTTTCGCGCGAATGTTGCATTCGCGGAAAAATTCGTGTATACTTTAATTTATGGGAGTAACGAAAATGAAAGCCATTGTGATCGGCGCGGGCTTTTCCGGCGCGGCATGCGCGCGGAAACTCGCGGAAAACGGTTTCGAAGTAACCGTCATCGAAAAAAACACCCACATCGGCGGCAACGCCTACGACGAATACCAATGCGGCGCGTACGTACACAGATACGGCCCGCACATTTTTCATACGGAAAAGCAAAAAGTGTTCGAATTTCTTTCGCGCTTTACCGAATGGTTCCCTTACGAACATCGGGTGCTTGCCAATCTGCACGGCACCTATATCCCCGTCCCCTTTAATCTGGAAAGTCTGCGCAAAACCTTCCCCGCCGAAAAGGCGAAAAAGATCGAAGCGGTATTGAAAAAAGAATACGGGGAGGGCAAAAAAGTTCCGATCCTTCAGCTTAAGGAAAATCCCGATGCGGATATACGGGAATTTGCCGATTTTGTATTTGAAAACGTGTTCCGCTTTTATACGCAGAAACAGTGGGGCAGAAAGATCGAATAGCTCGACCCCGCGATCATGCGGCGCGTACCGGTATACGTTTCCGAAGAGGACCGCTATTTTACCGACAAATATCAGTTCCAGCCGAAAAACGGTTATACCGCGCTCTTCGAAAAGATGCTCGCGCACGATAATATCGCCGTAACGCTCGGCTGCAATGCGCTCGAAAGGCTGAAAATCGACGACGGCGGCGTCTTTTTCGACGGGGAAAAAATCGCTTATCCCGTTATCTTCACGGGACAGGCAGACGAACTTTTATCCTACCGCTTCGGAAAACTTCCCTATCGCTCGCTGCGGTTCGATTTCGAAGAAAAAACTTATCCGTTTCAGCCCGCCGCGGTAGTCAACTATACCGTAAGCGAAGATTACACGCGTATCAGCGAATTCAGCCGCTTTACCGTGGAAAAACCGCAGAGCGAAAAGAGCGTCGTCGTCTATGAATACCCCCTCGAATACGAAACGGGCAAAAACATGATCGCGTACTACCCCGTAGTAAACGAAGAAAATCTGAAGCTCTACGAAAAGTACAAGTCCTGCCTCGAAAAACATAAAAACTTTTTTCTTTTGGGCAGGCTGGGCAATTATAAGTATATCAATATGGACGCGGCGGTGGAAAACGCGCTCGCCCTTGCAGACAAAATTATAGGAGAGTTCGATTGTAAATGAAAATATTACAGACGCTCGATTGCTATTATCCCAAATTCGACGGACCGACCAACGTCATCACCAATTACAGCAAAAGCCTGATGAAAATCGAAAATTCCGAGGTGGAAATTTTCGTGCCGCGCTTTCCGAATTATACCGACAATCAACCCTTCCCCGTGCACCGCGTGAAATCCGTTCCGTCCGTGGAAGGATATTACCAGGGCACCCCGGGTCTGGATGGGAAACTGAAAAAATATCTTAAGGAAAACAAATTCGATATCATTCACCTGCATTCCCCCTTTACGATGGGAAAATATTTCGCAAAGTACGGAAAAAAACACAACATTCCCACGGTTTTTTCTTTCCACACGAAATTCAAAGACGATTTCGAACGCACGCTGCACATCAGTCCTCTTGTCAATTTCATGATGCGCTACATCATGAACACCATAAATATCTGCGATTACGTGCTCACCGTTTCCGACGGCGCGGCGGAAGTATTGCGTTCCTACGGCTATAAAAAAGACATTACGGTGATCCGCAACGGAACCGACCTCACTTACCCCGCGAACGCCGAGGAACTGATTGCGAAAGTCAACGAAAAGCACGCCCTCGTCGGGCAGAAAAACGTCTTTCTTTCGGTAGGACGCATTGTGGAAAACAAGCGCATCGATCTCGTTCTGAACGCATTGAAGATCGTTAAAGAGCGCGGCTTCGATTTCCGCTTTCTCATCGTAGGCGACGGCACGTATAAGGAAAAACTGGAAAAGGAAACCGAACGGCTGCAACTTACCGACAAGGTGATTTTCGTCGGTAAAGTGATGGACCGTGCGCTCCTTTCGGGATATTATCTGCGGAGCGACCTTTTCATGTTTCCCTCGACCTTCGATACGGCGAGTTTGGCGCCCATCGAAGCCGCCGCACTGAAACTGCCCAGCCTGATGACCAGAGGTTGCTCTACGGCGGAAATCGTCACGGAAAACCGAAACGGCTTCCTCGCGGGCGATACCGCAAGCGACTGGGCGGACGAGATCTGCCGCATATTGCAGGATAAAGTCAGGCTTGCCGAAGCAAAAGAGCTTTGCCATAAGGAAGTTTACCGTTCCTGGGACGACGTTTGCCTTGAAGTTTACGATTTTTATAAAAGAGCGTTGCAAAAAAAAAAAAAAAAATAACCGATTGCCTTTCGATCGATTCCCTGCGCCGCGTATGATGATACGCGGCGCATTTTTAAACATCGGCGACGACAATAATTGTCGTCGCCTGTTTGCGTAAAAAAAATATTTTCCGTAAAAACGCCTTTTTAATCAAAAGAGTTCTTTTATACATAAAGCGCCCCGCCCGTTTTGAAAACGGGCGGAGCGTACCGTCGTTAAACCTTTTTCCTTCGCGAAATACAGCTTCGCGCGCCGTATGATTCGTTACCTTTGCGTACGGAAAATTACATTATTTTAATTTTATCGATCTGTCCGTCTTTCACCGTAACGACCGCCTGTAAGCGGATATCTTTAACCGAAGCGCCGACATAAATATCGAAAGCGCCGTCTTCCACAACCCAGGCGTCTTTTGCAACGGAATAATACGAAAACGCCGTTTCGTCCAGTTCGATCTTTACTTTTGCACAGTCTCCCGCCTTGATGTAATTTTTGCTGTAGCCTTTAAGTTCAAGGTCCGGACGGTATACGAAAGATACCGCGTCGCGCACATACAGCTGTGAAATTTCACTTCCGTCCGTGTCGGAAACGTTTTTCACCGTATAAACGATCTCTGCCGAAAGACCGCCTTTCTTTATCACTTCCAGATCGCCGTATTCAAATTCGGAATAACTTAAACCGAAACCGAATTCATACATCACGTCCGCATCCGCCGTTTCGTAATAACGATACCCTACGTCCAAACCGTCGCTATACCGCGCGACGCTGACATCTTTGTATGTATTATAACACGGCGTATCCTCCATGCATATCGGGAACGTTTCACTCAGTTTGCCGCTCGGATTGACTTTGCCCGAAAGAACGTTAGCCACCGCCGCGTTGCCGCGCTCCCCGTTGAAGCCGGCAAACACGATTGCCGCAACGCAGTCTTCCCAGGCGGATACGTCTATCACGGCGCCCGCATATATTACGACGATCGTATCGGGATTTTGCGCCGCCGTCTGCAAAATCAGCTCTTCCTGTATCGGATCGAGCTTCAGCGTCTTGCGGTCTTTTCCTTCGTATTCAACATACATTCCCGTACCTACGCAAATTACGCTGACATCGCTCATCGCGCATTTATCCAATATTTTATGCGACTTCTGCCAATAAGAATCTATATTTTCATAATTGAAAGCGACGTCGTAATCAATCTCGCTGTCCGGCAAAACTTTACGCAAAGCATCCGCAAGCGGTTCATTCCCTACAAGCGGCATGACCTGCGCCGAACCGCCCCCGCCCACATATTCTTTTTCTCCGAGGGCAAACCGTCCCAACACACATACGCTTTGCCCGTTTTGCAAAGGAAGCACGCCGTCATTTTTCAAAAGCACCAACCCTTCTTCGGCGATTTTCTGCGCGACGTCAAGTCTTTGATCCGCGCTTTTCTTCGGTTTTTCACCGCGATGCTTCATGCGTTTTTCAATAGCTTTCAGAATTCGCTCCGCCGCAACGTCAATTTCCTTTTCGGTAATCTTTCCGGCGTGATAATCGGCAACCAATTGTTTATAATTTTTTTCACTGAACGGCATTTCCAGATCGACGCCGGCTTTCAGCGCCGCCGTTCTGTCGTAAACGGCAGACCAATCGGACATCACCGCGCCGTCGAAACCGAATTCGTTGCGAGCGATATCGAAAAGTTTTTTGTTTTCCGAAGCTCTCACGCCGTTGATACGATTGTACGCGCACATCATCCATTCGGGATGCGCTTTGAACACCCATTCAAACGACTTGAGATAAATCTCCCGCAAAGTTCTTTCGTCTACTTCCGAGGATTGTTCATGGCGGTTAAACTCTTCGTTATTGCAACAATAGTGTTTCACACATGCGGAAACACCGTTTTTCTGTAAACCGTCCACATATTCATATGCCATCGTTCCGGCAAGATACGGATCTTCCGAAAAATATTCGAAATTTCTGCCGTTTAAAGGATTTCTCTTGATGTTTACGCCGGGAGCGAGAAGAATATCCACGTCTTTTTCCTTACAATCGTCTGCTAAAGATTCCCCCATTTCCCGCGCCAACTTGCGATTCCACGTATTAGTCAGACATTGCAGCGCAGGATACGATACCGACGGATAGGAAACCTGCATATTATTTTCTACCCGCTCGACCTTTCTGACGCCGACGGGGCCGTCACACATTAAAAGAGACGGCAATTTTCCGTTCAGATCATCGGTGTTCCACGTACCTTTTCCGCATACCAACCGCAACTTTTCTTCGATCGTCAAATCTTTTAACTTCAACATTATTACGCATTACCTCCGCCTCGCCCAATTTTTACTTAAGGCATATTGTTCTAATTTTATTATAAAATAAAATAAGCCGCCGTTCTTATTGAATTTCGCGCAATTATTCTCAAAAATTGCGCTCGTAAAAAAGACAATCGATTTAACGATCAAAATAAATTAACAATAAAAAAATCGAATTAATAATTTATTACAACATATATAAATATCAATTATAATGTTAATAGATAACCAAAGATTACCATACCTGCACTGTGCGCCGAGAAGCGCAATCGATTCCTTAACCTTTACCCTTACTACACCGCCGCAGAGGCCTATATTAATATTACATACGCTCCTCATATTAATATACAGATTATTAACAATATAAATATGCTATATACAAATTAATATTGCTATATTAACCATTATCACAAGCACACCATGCTTATATTATGCACCGAAAAACGCACCTAGTGCCTTGCCTTAACCTTCCCTACACCAACGCAGTATCCATACGTAAACATTACTTAGGTTCCCCAAATAAACGTAAAGACAATTTACAATTTTAATATACAAAAATAAGAATTACGATATAAAAAACATTACCAGAAGAACTTCATACTTACACTATGCGCTGAGAAGCGTAACTGATCACTATCTTACCCCTTGCTGCACCGATACGGTGTCCATATGTTAATATTATTTGTGTTTCCGGGATAAACATACAGTCAATAAATTATTTAAAAAATTATATTCTAATATCTGATTAAACGGCGCAAGCAAAAGCTTAAACACATTAAGCAAAGAATTTTAATTAC
>CALVXL010000147.1 GCA_944369635.1 uncultured Clostridia bacterium | reverse complement strand
TTTCCAGTTTATGAATCGCGTCGCTCGCAAAGTGCGCGTCCGTACGCGGCATGCACATTCTGTCGCACGATCGTTTCATGCGGGCGATGTTTTCCGTGAGGCGGATTACGCGGATTTCGCCCTTTTCGTTTTTGAAAGCCTTTGCGCCCTCGAACACGCCCTGCGCGTAATGAAGCACCGCCGTGGACGGGTCGAACGGAATGGGTTCGTACGGCAAAATCTTAGCGTCGTGCCAGCCTTTCCCCTCTTCGTACACCATGCTGAACATATAATCGGTAAACAGTTTGCCGAAGCCCAGCTCCTCGCCTGCGGCGGGTTTTTCTTTCAGCGTCTTTCTTTCGATCATTTCGATTTCCATGTTCACTCCTCGAATGCGTAATACCCCGAACCTTTACTTTCCGTTTTCAGTCTGCCGCCGAAATAATCGGCAAAGTCCTTCATAAACGCCGACAGGCTTTCCCGCGGAACGGCGAATTTCACTTCCGCCGCTTCGGAAAATTGCGTATCTATGATTTTATATTTTTTACTTTCGGAAAATTTGAGCATTTTCGGATAATACTCGTAATCGGCGATTGCCGACCTGTATTCGCATACCCTGTAAAGCGCGACCTTTGCCGCTTTCACGCCGTCGGAAACGGCTTTCGCGTAAGCGCGCACCAGCCCGCCCGCGCCCAGCTTGATACCGCCGAAATACCGCGTGACCACAACAACGCACTTTTTCAGCCCGCTTACGCGCAGTACTTCCAACATGGGCATGCCCGCCGTTCCCTGCGGTTCGCCGTCGTCGGAAAACTTCTGCACGTTGCCCGTTTCGTCCGCAATGTATGCATAGCAGTTATGCGTGGCGAGGGAATGTTCCTTTTTTATCTTTGCGACGTAGGCTTTCGCCCCGTCCTCGTCCCCGATTGCGCAAAGGTGCGTGATGAACCGCGAACGCTCGACGACGTATTCCGTAACCGTTTCCCCGATCACGCTTTTATAATCTTTCATTTAAGAATGATCTTGACGTGCACTTTCTTGCCTTTGTGCAGGATAAATTCGCCCTTTGCCCGCGCCGCGGCGTCCACTTCCGCAAACGGATCGGAAACCTTTTTGTCGTCGATCGCGACGCCGCCGCCTTCGATCAGGCGCTTAGCTTCGCCCTTCGATTTGGCAACGCCCGCCGCCACCATGACGTCGGCTACCTGTTTCAATTCCGCGCCGACTTCCGCTTTCGGCATATCTTCTTCGCTTCCGCCGCCGAATGCCGCGCGCGCCTGCCGCTCGGCTTCCTTCGCCTTTTCTTCGCCGTGCACGAGCTTGGTCACCTCAAAGGCGAGCCGCTCCTTTGCGGCGTTCATGCGCTCGTCGTTATATTTCGTAAGCTCCTCGATCTCCTCCATATCCATAAACGTGAGAAGGCGCATGCATTCGTTGACCTTTACGTCCTCCACGTTGCGGAAATACTGGTAGAATTCGTAGGGCGTGGTCTTGTTTTCGTCCAGCCACAGCGCGCCCTTCGCCGTCTTGCCCATCTTCTTGCCCTCGCTCGTCAAAAGCAAGGTAAAGGTCATGGCGAACGCGGGCTTTTGCAGCTTTCTGCGGATGAGATCCGCGCCCGCAAGCATATTGCTCCACTGATCGTCGCCGCCCATTTCCAGCACGCAGCCGTAATCTTTGTAGAGCTTCAAAAAGTCATAGCCCTGCATGAGCATATAGTTGAATTCGAGGAAGGTAAGCCCCTTTTCCATGCGGGATTTGTAGCATTCCGCCGTGAGCATTTTGTTGACGGAAAAATATACGCCGATATCGCGCAGAAAATCGATGTAGTTGAGGTTTGCCAGCCAGTCGGCGTTGTTGACCATCAGCGCGGCGTTTTCCCCTTCGAAGGAGATGAACCGCTCCATCTGCTTTTTAAAGCACGCGATGTTGTGCGCGATGGTTTCCTTGCTCAGCATGGAGCGCATGTCCGACCTGCCCGAAGGATCGCCGATCAGTCCCGTTCCGCCGCCGAAGAGCGCGATGGGTCTGTGCCCCATGCGCTGCATATGCGCCATCGCCATGATGGGAATATAATGCCCGATATGCAAGCTGTCCGCCGTCGGATCGAACCCCACGTAAAACGTAACTTTCTCGTTTTCCAGCATCTTTTTCAGATCGTCTTCGAAAACCGTCTGCTTGATGAATCCTCTTTCTTTCAATACGTCGAATGCACTTTTAGCCATGTTTCACCTTATTTTCTGAATATTTCTCCCAATCTTTTCACGCCGATATCGATCTGTTCTTCCGTCGCGTTGGAAAAGTTGAGCCGCATGGTATTGTCGCCGCTTCCGTCGGCAAAGAAATCGTTGCCCGAAACGAACGCGACTTTGTTCGCCACCGCTTCGCGGAACTTGGCTTTCGCGCTGGTGCCGTCTTTGAATTCGCCCCAGATGAACAGCCCGCCCTGCGGCACAGTGTGTACAAAACTTTCGGGCATATACCGATCGAGCGCGGAGAGCATGGCCTCCGCTTTCTTTTTATAGATCGGCAGGCTTTTTGCAATGCCGCGGTCGATCTCGCCCGTAGAGATGAATTTTTCCACTACAGCCTGCGTGAGCGTAACCGTCTGCACGTCCACCGCCTGTTTGCATACCGTCATTTTGCGTATGATCTGCTCGTCCCCGACGGCAAATCCCACGCGGAGCGCGGGCGCGATGGTTTTGGAAACGCTGGTCAGATACACGACGGCACCCGGCCGAGCGAAGCTTTTGATCGAGGGCAGATGTTCGCCCGCAAAGCGGATACGCCCGTACGGATCGTCCTCGATGACCACCACGTTATATTTTTCTGCAAGTTCCACGATTTTCTTGCGGGTTTCGATTTTCAGCGTCTTGCCCGTCGGGTTGGAAAAATTAGGCACGATATAGACGAGTTTCGGCTTGTGTTCGACGATCTTTCTTTCAAGATCGTCCGTATCCACGCCGTCCTCCCCGCAATCGAAGCCGATCGGTTGCAGACGGTAGGTCTTTGCGATATGCAGAACCGCAAGATAGGTTGGGTTCTGTACGAGGATTTTATCACCCTCGTTGGTCATCGCTTTGAACATTAAATCGATGCCCTGCTGCCCGCCGCTGACGACCAGCGTATTGTCGATTCCGTACCCCTCGATCCCGACTTTTTTAAGATATTCCAAAAAGCTTTCGCGGAGCGGCATATAGCCTTCCGTCGCGCCGTATTGCAGCATGCCGACGGGATTGCTCGTTAAAAGTTCGTCGGCAAATTCCTTTACTTTCGCCGCGGGCAGACACTCCGCCGCAGGCATGCCGCCCGCAAAGGAGATCATTTCCTTATCGCCGAGAACCTTGAAGATTTCCCTGATGGCGTTGCCCGAAAGATTTTTTACACGTTCGGAAAAGTTATAGTCCATAATTTCGCTCCGCCTTTTATTTATATTAAGTAATATTTTATCACATCGGAATGCATAATTGCAAGTGAATATTTGAATTTTTACGAATATTCCGCGTTTTCGGCGTTTTTTTCGGATATATAAACGCCGAAGCTTTTCGGGAAAAAGCTTCGGCGGAAAAATCATCGTATGATCGTGTTTCTGCGGAATCTGCCGTATACGTCGTTGACCGACGATACGTAGGCGAACGTGTTTTCGAAACCGGCGAGTATTTTTTTGAACGTAACGAGATCGTGCTTGTTGATGAGGCATACCAGCATGGTCTTATCGGTATGCGAATACGCCCCCCGCGCGGCGATTTCCGTGATGCCGTGGCGGATATGCTTCAGCAGTTCGTCGATGAGTTCGTCGGGCTTGTCCGTGATGATCTCCACTTTGAGCGCCGAAGAAAAACCTTTCAATATCCCGTCGGAAATCTTCGACTGCGTAAAACAGTAGATGATGCACAATATGACGGGCTCCATCTGATAATCGTAAACGAAAAACGACACGACCGCCACCGACGCGTTGAGCGCGAAGATGACCCAGATGAGCGAGAACTGCGGCTTCACCTTGTGTATGAGCGCGGCGACGTAATCCGTCCCGCCCGTGGAAGAGTTCATCCGTAAGGAATAGCCGTAAATCACGCCGCCGAGCGTGCCCGCGGCGATAACGGCGAGAAGGGTGTTATCCCCTGCATCATACTGATAAAATCCCACCGCTTCCCATACGAGGATCATTCCGGAAAAGACGAGGACAAACAGAAAGGAACGGACGGCAAACACTTTATCGCCGAGAAAAAACACCGACAACGCAAGCGGAATATTCACGATAAGCGTAAGATACCCTGCGCTGAATCCGAAAGCGTATTGCACCATGGTGGTGATGCCTCCCACCCCTGCAGGCGCGAACCTGTTCGGAAAAATAAACACGTGATAGGTCGTAGCCGACGCCACCGCAAGAAAGACGATAAAAAGATAGGTCATCGTTTCTTTTAAAATTTTGGAATGTTCTGACATTTTCTCCACTACGCCGCAAAAAGCGGATCCTTTTGCAAACCGGCGCGATTCCGCCCCGTCGCGATTATTATACTTTTTTTCGCGCCCGCCGTCAAGCTCTTTTGCAAAAAACGCCCGCGGGCAATCTGCCCGCGGGCGTTTAAAGTTTCTTCTGCGGCATATACGGCGGTTTCAGCAAAGAAAAAACAATACGAAAACATACAGCAACCCGCACGCGCAGCATTGCGGCGGAGCGCTCTTTTCACAGCTTCTTTTTCTGTACGGCAACGATCTGCGCGCCGCGGCCGCGGCGCGCACCTGCGTTTCGGCGGGATTGCTTTCATAAACTGCCGGCGGATCTTGCGAAAAATCCGTTATAAACGACACGTTGGTGATGACGGTATCCATATCAGTTCACCGTCAAGTCGAATTCCACAACCGTACTTGCGGCCACGGGCAGATTCGCAAGCGGGAATCCCGTTGCCGGATTGTACGTGACATACTGCAAGCCGTCTATATACACGCTGCCCGGAACAAAAGTCGTGCCGGAAGGGATCGGATCGGTAAAGATCAGATTCGTCTTCAAAAGCGTTCCCGTATTCGTAACGGTACTGGTATAGTGCAACGTTTCTCCCCTGATCGCCACGGGTTTATCGACCGCTTTGACGATGGTCAGACGGTTGGACAGAATGACCAGTTCCACGACGTTGGTGTTTTCGCTCAGATTTCTGTTTTCCGCCGTGTAGGAAATCGTCGCATAGTTGGTGACCGGTGTCTGCGTGAGGGGATTGTTCGCCCGAATGTCATACGAAACGACGATGACGCCGTTGGGCGCGAGATTTCCCAACGCAAAACCCGTGTTCAGATCGTAGGAAGGCTGCGGAACGCCGTTCACAACGACGCTGCCGAGAACATACGTCGCCCCCGACGAAAGATTGTCTTTGAAAAAGATGTCCGTGATGTTGATTAAAGACGTGTTGTTCAAAGTAACCGTCTGCGTGGCGGTATTGCCTTCCTGTAAAAATGTCTTGTTCGAGGTCTTTACTTTCGTAAAGGAATACGTCAGTATTTCCGTAGTCACGATATTGCTTTCCCGCGTTTCCGTCTGTGTGGAACCGTCAGGCAAGGTATAATCGAACTGGGTATCCGATTGGTTTGGTATTAACATAGTTTACTCCTGTATTTCATAAAACTTGTACTTGAAAAGTAACGACGATCGCCTGATTGGGTATCATGTTCGAAAGCGGAAAGCCGCTTGCGGGACTTACCCCCGGCACGGATATTCCGTCCACCGTAACGGAATTTTCCACAAACGCCGTTCCCGCGGGGATATCGTCCGTGAAGATCACGTTGGAAAGAGGCAGACTGCCCGTATTCAACACCACGGAAGTATATTTGATCAGATCGCCCTTTACCGCCGTGCTTTTATCCGCCGTTTTCACCACGGAAAGATTCGGATCGGCGCCGTTGTCGATCTGTAACGCCAAAGCGTTCGGCACATAAAGATCGCCCGTGGAAGTAAATCGGATATACGCGGAAGTCTGCTCGGACGCGAGTTTGCCCGTAAGATCGACCGCAGTGATGTCGTATCCCTGTCTGCCTGCGGAAACGTTGGTTCCCGTAAGCGCGTTGGCGTTCCGCGTGCCGAACGTGCCCGTGGTATCGAGCACGCCGTTTTCGTTGTTGATCTGCGAACAGAAGAAATTGTTCGCGGGATTATTCACGCCCGAAAGATTGGACAACGTGAGCGCGTTCTGCCCGAAAAGCATCTGGTCCCCGCCGATGACGGCGTCGCCTTCCGCCGCGGAAACGAAAAGCTTTCCCGACGGCGCAACGCCCTGCGGCGTCTTGCACCCCATCAGCGTGATATTGGTTACCCCCGTGATGGGTGAAACCACTTCACCGCCCGCCCAAAGATTCAGGCTTCTGAACGGCTGATTTATATCGGCATACACCACGGCGAGCGTCCACCCGGCGTGATTGGTGTCGCTGGTACGGGAATCGAGCGCCTCGATAAGCGCAGGCACCGCCGCGAGCGAATACACCCCGTTCCCCCCGCTTTGCAGAAGAGAAGTGACGTTCGCGGAACGCACGTAAAAACCGACGGTGATCGTATCGAGCGCAATGACGAAATTATTCCGCGTAAGCGGATCGTTTGCAATGGCAAACGTGCCTGCGGGCGTGGAAAAATTTACCGTGTTGTCGAGCAACGCGGATATATTGTTCGCGCTCGAACGATAAAGCCCGCCCCAGACGAGTTCGGCATACAACACGCTGCTGCCCGCGGGAAGCGTGAGGATTGCGGCGGAAGAATTCTGCGTATAATCGAGCGTCGTTCCGTTGGGAAAATCGTTTACTTTCAAGGCAAGATTCAAACTGGTGAACGCTCCGATGGAGCCCGTCAGCCCCGCGCGATTCGCATTGGTCAGTTTGCTTAATCCCAGCGTGTTGCCGACGAAGACGATTCCGCCTTTTTTAATGGCGGAATACCTTTGAATGAATGCCATTTTTCCTCCTATGCGTTTTTTGCAATGCCGCGCGGAAAATTTTTCCGAACGGCTTTCCGCGGCGAAAAAACGCGCCCGTTCGCGGCGCGTAATTTTTCTGACGGAATCGCCGTAAAACGCGATCGTATGCGGTATTGCTTTTACATTATATTCTCCGTCCGCCTTTAAAGTTGAAACCACGCTCCCCTATCTCATCAAAAACAAGTAAAAAGCGCGTCCGAAAAGCAGGAAGGCGCGCTTTAAAATACACATAAAAAAGGGTCCCCGCTTTGCGGAAACCCTTAAAAAACGTTTTTTCGGTTATTTTTTCATACCTTCTTCTACGGCGACCGCGATCGCGACCGAAGCGCCGACCATCGGGTTGTTGCCCATACCGATGAGTCCCATCATTTCGACGTGCGCGGGAACGGAAGAAGATCCGGCAAACTGCGCGTCGGAGTGCATTCTGCCCATGGTATCCGTCATGCCGTAGCTCGCGGGACCTGCCGCCATGTTGTCGGGGTGAAGCGTTCTGCCCGTGCCGCCGCCGCTCGCAACGGAGAAGTATTTCTTGCCGTTTTCGACAGCCCATTTTTTATACGTACCGGCAACGGGGTGCTGGAATCTCGTCGGGTTGGTGGAGTTACCCGTGATGGAAACGTCCACGTCCTCATAACGCATGATCGCAACGCCTTCGTTGACGTCGTCCGCACCGTAGCAGAGAACCTTCGCTCTGTCGCCGTCGGAATAAGCCGTTCTGTTTACGATTTTGAGTTCGCCCGTATAGTAATCGTACTTGGTCTGCACGTAGGTGAAGCCGTTGATCCTCGAAATGATGAACGCGGCGTCCTTGCCAAGACCGTTCAGAATGACTTTGAGCGGGGTCTTTCTGACTTTGTTTGCCGTTTTTGCGATACCGATAGCGCCTTCCGCCGCCGCGAAGGATTCGTGACCCGCGAGGAAGCAGAAGCACTTGGTGTTTTCGGAAAGGAGCATTGCGGCGAGGTTGCCGTGGCCCAGACCGACTTTACGCTGATCGGCAACCGAACCGGGGATGCAGAAGCTCTGCAAACCGATACCGAGAGCCGCCGCCGCGTCCGCAGCCTTGGTGCAGCCCTTTTTGATGGCGATCGCCGCGCCTACCGTGTACGCCCAGACGGCGTTTTCAAAGGCGATGGGCTGAATGCCCCTTACGATCGCTTCCGCATCCACGCCCTTTTCAAGGCAGATCCTGCGGGCGTCTTCAAGGTCCTTGATGCCGTATTCGGCAAGCGTTTTGTTGATTTTATCTATTCTTCTTTCATAACTTTCAAACGTAACACTCATTTCGCTTATCTCCTATTCCTGTCTCGGATCGATATACTTCGCCGCGCCGTCGTATCTGCCGTAAGTACCCGAAGCCTTTTTGTACGCTTCGTCGGGCGCTACGCCTTTTTTGATGAAGTCCATCATCTTGCCGAGGTTGGTAAACGCGTAACCGATGATCTGGTTGTCCTTATCGAGCGCGATCTTGTTGACGTAACCTTCCGCCATTTCGAGATATCTCGGCCCCTTGACCTTGGTGGAATACATCGTACCGACCTGCGAACGAAGCCCCTTGCCGAGATCTTCCAGTCCGGCTCCGATGGGCAGTCCGTCTTCCGAGAACGCCGACTGCGTTCTGCCGTAGACGATCTGCAGGAACAGTTCTCTCATTGCCGTATTGATGGCGTCGCACACGAGGTCGGTGTTGAGCGCTTCCAGAATGGTCTTGCCGGGGAGAATTTCCGCCGCCATGGCCGCCGAATGCGTCATGCCCGAGCAACCGAGCGTTTCGACGAGCGCTTCCTCGATAACGCCTTTTTTCACGTTGAGCGTCAGCTTGCACGCGCCCTGTTGCGGTGCGCACCAGCCCACGCCGTGCGTGAGACCGGAAATATCGCTGATTTCCTTTGCCTGCACCCACTTCGCCTCTTCGGGAATGGGCGCGGGACCGTGATTCGGTCCTTTCGCTACGCAAACCATTTCTTTAACTTCTGCCGTTTGCTGCATTTTTCATCCTCCTACTCC
>CALVXL010000146.1 GCA_944369635.1 uncultured Clostridia bacterium | reverse complement strand
TCGTTGACTTATTGCGATAAAAATCGGTTTGGCTAATGCAATGCGCAAATTTTTGCCTGCCGATAATTAAAGCATTTTTCAAGGATACTTTTATATAATTGTATAAATTGCGCGCGAGCGAGTATATTAATTTAAATGCGGGGGTTTACATAAACCGCTCTGCTGGGGAGGCAACTATTGAAAAAATCCAATTCAGGCATATTGATCGGTGTATTGACCGTGATCGTTGCGCTGATCGTCGTTTTTTCCTTTGCGAGTTCTTGCCAGGGAAAAACCTATATTGAAACGAGTAAATTCGAGCAATCGATCGGCGTGAACGCAGTGATAGACGAAACTACCGGGGAAACGAAACATTCCGGCAAATGGGATCTTTCGCCGTACTCTTTGAACAGCAATACCGTAACGCCGTCCAGAATCGTGGAAGTTTCGTTTGACAATTACAACGTAAACATCACCGTCGCTTATAAAAGCACGGCGAGCGACAGGGAATCGGTAAGAAAATACTACACGAACCTGCAAACCTCAAACGACGTTACCGTTTACAAACAGGCTTTGCAGGCGATCAACCGCAATCTTATTGCGCAGGGAATTTCCGAAGATAAGCTGATCATATTCGACGGCACCGACCCCAATGCGGGATCGCTGTGGTCTTCTATCGTGCCGTATCTTATTATGGTCGTGCTGATGATCGTGGCGTTCATCATCATTTTCCGTGCGACAGGCGGCGGCACCAAGAGCGCAATGAATTTTGCAAAAACCAATGCCCGCCAGACGCACAACTTAAAGGTGCGTTTCACCGACGTCGCAGGTGCGGAAGAAGAAAAAGAAGAACTGCAGGAAGTCGTGGAATTTTTGAAAAATCCGAAAAAATTCAGCGAACTCGGCGCGAGGATTCCGAAAGGCGTATTGCTCGTAGGGCCTCCGGGAACGGGTAAAACGCTGTTTGCCAAAGCCGTTGCGGGCGAAGCGGGCGTTCCATTTTTCTCCATCAGCGGTTCGGACTTTGTGGAAATGTTCGTCGGCGTGGGCGCATCGAGGGTGAGAGATCTGTTCGATGCGGCGAAAAAAAATCAGCCGTGTATCGTCTTTATCGATGAAATCGACGCCGTCGGCCGCCAGAGGGGCACCGGTCTCGGCGGAGGACACGACGAAAGAGAACAGACCCTTAACCAATTGCTCGTACAGATGGACGGCTTCGAAACGAACGAAGGCATCATCGTCATGGCGGCGACCAACCGCGCGGACATTCTCGATCCCGCGTTGCTTCGCCCCGGCCGTTTCGACAGACAGATCTACGTAAATATCCCCGACGTCAAAGGTCGGGAGGCCATTTTGAAAGTTCATGCGCGCAATAAACCGCTCGCGCCCGACGTCAATTTCAAAACCGTCGCGCGTATGACAAGCGGATTTTCCGGCGCAGACTTGGAAAACCTTCTGAATGAAGCCGCAATCCTCGCTGCCCGCGCAAACAGAAAAGTCATCAATAACAAAGATCTTTACGAAGGCATCAATAAGGTACTGCTCGGACCGCAGAAGAAGAGCAGGCTCATCACCGAAACCGATAAGCGCATCACCGCCTATCACGAAGCCGGGCACGCGATCCTGGCGCGCCTGTTGCCGCATTGCGATCCCGTTCACGAAGTATCCATCATTCCGAGAGGGCAGGCGGCAGGTTATACCATGACGCTTCCCGATAACGACGATAACCACCTTACCAAAGCGAAACTTTTGGACGATATCGTCATGACGCTCGGCGGCAGAGTGGCGGAAGAACTCGTCATCAAAGATATTTCCGCGGGCGCTTCGGGCGACATCAAGGCGGCGACCAAGCGCGCGCGCCTGATGGTCACCGAATGGGGCATGAGCGACCGCGTAGGTCCCATCGCCTATGGCAGCGATCAGGAAGTGTTTATCGGCAGAGATATGGCGTCGCACGTCAATTACAGCGAAGAAATGGCGGGCGTCATCGACGAAGAAATCAACAAAATCGTGCTTACGTCGCTTGAAAAAGCGCGTCAACTTCTGGGCGAACACAGACAGCTTTTAGATAACATGGCACGTCTTCTGGTGGAAAAGGAAACGATCTTCTCCGAAGAAGTGGATATGCTCATGGAAGGAAAGTCCTTGGAAGAAATCGAAAAATTCATGGACGAAAACGAAAAAACGCTGCAGGAAAATCCCTTTGCGCGCGGCAACAAAACGATCGTAAAAGAACCTTCCGCCGAAACGGAAGCGGATAAAAACGCCGAAACGAAAAAAGAAAGCGACGACGCGGCAAAAACCGCGGGCAGTGACGTTTCCACGGAAAAAACGGACGACGACAAGCCGAATAATGACGGCGAATAAGAGGGGAACATGGGTAAGATCATAGCCTTTTCCAATCAGAAAGGCGGCGTCGGAAAGACGACAACGTGCGTCAATATGTCGGCGTATTTAGCAAACAGAGGCAAAAAAGTCCTGCTGGTCGATCTCGACCCGCAGGGCAACGCCACTTCCGGACTCGGCTACGCAAAGTCGGAAATCAAAAGTTCGGTTTATAACTGTCTGATCGACGAAGCGCCCGTTTCGGGCATTGCGCTCAAAACCTCGGTAAACAATCTCGACATCCTGCCATCCAACATCGATCTGGCGGGCGCGGAAGTGGAACTCGTATACATGAAAGACAGGGAACGCATTCTGAAAAAGATGCTTTCCGAAGTCAAGGGTTTTTACGATTACATAACCATCGACTGTCCGCCTTCTTTAGGGCTTTTAACCATCAATGCCCTCGCCGCGGCGGATACGGTCATCATCCCGATCCAGAGCGAATATTATTCGCTGGAAGGACTATCCCAGCTGATGAACACCATCAAACTGGTCGTAAAGCACCTCAACGACAAACTGAAAATCGAAGGCGTGGTGCTCACCATGTACGACAGCCGTGCCACCATATCCAAACAAATTTCAGCAGAAATCAAAAAATTCTTCGGAAAGCGAGTGTTCGACACCATCATTCCGCGAAACGTGCGGCTGACGGAAGCACCCAGCCACGGCGTTCCCATCATGTTGCACGATCCGAAGTGCGCGGGGGCAAAAGCATACAGCGCGCTGACCGACGAATATCTCGAAAAAAACAAGTGATCGAACCCGGCGCACGCCGCGCAACGCGCGGTTTGCGCTTCGCGCCTTATGCGCAAACGATTCATAACTACGGGAGGGGAAAAAATGAAAAACAACAGAGGACTCGGCAAAGGGCTTTCCGCACTGTTTGCGGAAACGGAAGAAGATTACGGCAAAAGCCTGCTTTTTGACGAGCCGGAAACGGAAAAGCCTGCGGGTTCGGTAAACGAAGTGGACATCGATTCCGTTTACCCCAATCCGAATCAGCCGAGAAAAGCGTTCGATCCCGAAGCGCTCGAAGAACTTGCGCAATCGATCTCGCGCCACGGCGTCATCATGCCGATTATCGTCAATAAAGGACCGAAAGGCTACATGATCATCGCCGGTGAAAGAAGATACCGCGCCAGCAAGCTCGCGGGATTGACGAAAATCCCCGTCATCATCAAAAACTACACCGAACGGCAGATCAAGGAAATTTCGCTTATCGAAAACCTGCAAAGGGAAGATCTGAACCCCATCGAAGCGGCTACGGCCATGCGCTCGCTCATGGAAGATTACGGCATGACGCAGGACGAACTTGCCGACCGAATCGGAAAATCCCGCCCCGCCATCACCAATACGCTCCGCCTTTTACAGCTCACGCCGGAAGTTATCAGGCTTGTGGAAACGGGCGCGTTGAGTTCCGGTCATGCGCGTGCGATCATCACCGTTCCCGCGGAAGATCAAATCCGCCTTGCCAATAAATTCGTAAAAGACGGGTGCTCCGTCCGCGACGCGGAACAGCAGGTCAAGGATTATTTCAAGCCGCCCGAAGAAAAAAAGAAGAAAAAGACGGAACTTTCGGTGGAGCTCAAAGAGCTTATCTCCAATATGCAACGCGTGCTCGGCACCAAAGTCAACGCCATCGGCAACGACAACAAGGGCAGAATTTACATCGATTACTATACCCGCGACGACCTTGACCGCCTTGCGGAAATCGTGGAGTTTGCGGAGAAATCGGATAAACAATTTTAATCCTTTCACGGATACTATAAGGCAGGTTTTGTTTTCAAAGCCCGCCTTTTTCCTTGCAAAAAACTTGCCGCGCAAACCGCAAAACAGCCCCGCCGCAGCATAAATGCCGATCTCTTACGAAAAATTTCAACCTCGTTATTTACGTTTTCGGGGAATTTTTCGCTCCGTTTTTCATAAAATAAAAGCAGCGTCGTTATTGTTTTCGCTCTTGACAGTGCCTTTTTTTGATGTTATAATGTTTTCATACGAGAGATCGTAAATATATATTCAGAGGGGGAAAAATATGAATTGTCCCAAATGCGGCGTCGAAAATCCGTCAGACGCGGTGTTTTGTTCGGCGTGCGGCGAGCGCATCGATGGTAAAAAACACTGCATCAAATGCGGAAAACTGATCGACGAAAAAAATGTTTATTGTAATTACTGCGGCACACGCCAGGACGGCAAAACCGTTTGCCCGAAATGCAAAACCGCCTATGAAGGCAGTTTCTGCCCGAACTGCGGCGTAAAAAGTTCTGTCGCGCCGGTAGCGGTTGCGGTGAAATCCGCGCCGACCGATCAGCCGACCGCTCGCCCGTCGGGCAACTCTGCCGTGAAAAAGGCGCTTTCCGTCACTCAAAACTCCCTGATTTTTTCCGCGATCGTGCTGATGTTTGTTTTCAGCTTTCTGATCGGCATGGGTTATTCCGTCAAAGCAGACGGCGTGATGATCAGAGAAAGCGAAAACGCTTTTAATTACCTTATATCCCCGTGGAAAGAACTTTCTTCTTCTATACAGGCGCTGGAAGCGAAACAAGACGTTTACTTTGAATTAAAATTTGCCCTTTACGCGCCCGCTATCGCCATAGCTGTTGCAGTCGGCGCTAATATCATCGTTTGCATCACTTACGGTATTTTGGCAACGTGTGTTTTCTGCAAAAACGTCGGCAAAAAGGAATTTTCATTATATAAATATCTGATTCCGCCCATCATCTCAACGCTCTTGTCGATCACAATTCTGAAAGCGTTTTATTCGAGCGGCGACGTCGATATGATCAAAAACATATATATCGGGCTCAACGTTTCCACGATCATAGAAATCATACTTGTCGCATTGCTGCTCGCCGCGGCAATCGTGTTCGAATTCGTGCTTAACGGAAATAAATATGCAAAAAATATTTTTAAAGTCATCTGTTTGCCGATCGCGGCGCTTCTCCTCGTCATTGCAGCGGGCGTTTTTTCAAATAAATTTATAAAAATCGACGGATTCAGTTTGAGTTTTATCCTCTTTATAAATTTATATTTGCCGGAAGTAGGCGTTTATCCGGAAGTTCTTCCCGCAAAAGACCTTACGCTGAGCGTATTCAGCATTGCGGAATTCTTCGTTTTAGTTCTCGGAATCGTGATAATTCTGCTCACGCTGTTCTTTATGCTTCGCGCATTCAAGAAAGATAAAGTCAACAATATTTTGAGCCTGGTCTTCGGCATTATCAGCATGCTGTATCTGATCTCTTTCCTTACGATTGCCATCGTAATGGCCGGCCTGACAAAATCTTCCTCGATACTGGGTTTACAATCTACCGTAAGCATCGGCGGATCGCCCATCGCAGGCTTGATTCTCGGCATTTTCGCGCTTGCCGCGATCATCGTTTATTTTGCTATGTCTATCGCGAAAAAGTCGTCTGCATACAAAACGGAAACGCAACAAAATTAATAAAATAAACGCCCGCAACTTTTTGCGGGCGTTTTGTGCTTTCTTTGCTTTTTTGATAAGGAGATAAAAATGATTTGCTTAAATTGCGGAAAAGATAACGAGGAGGACGCGCGCTTTTGCACCTTTTGCGGAGCAGAATTACAAGAAGTCGTCTCTACGGAAAACAGGGAAGAAGCGCACGCCGCATCTTTACAGACAAACGAAACGCCGCAAGCTTTATCCGAGTCCGCTGCCGATACCGTTACGATACCTCGTTCCTTTTTTCCAAACTGGAACTTGCACAAAAAATCTGCATGCTTGCCGCACTCGTTATAATGTTCGTCTTCAGTTTTCTGATAGGGACCTCTATAAACTCGTCGTTTTTTCAACAAAAAAAAAACGCGGTTTATTATATTTTTTCTTTTTTCAGAGATACCCAAGCAAGCCTGGAAAACTTGCTTGTCGATACGCAGACATACCTTCCGTATTACATTCACGTCGCGTTCATGATGTTTTTTCTTGCAGCAAACGTCGTTGTCTGCGCCGTCTGCCTCATCACGGGAATTATAAAATTCGCTTGCGGATTCCGTAAAAAGGAAATTCGTCTGTTTCACGTTCTTTTGCCGGCGCTCATCAGCACGTTCGGCGCGATCGTCATTTTATCCGTAAACTTCACGCTCAGTTATCTTAAACCTTCCTTTAACACCGCTACGATCATAGAAATCGTACTGATTTCCATGTTGCTCGAAGGCATAATTATTGCGGAATTTATTCTTCGCCACAAAACTTATCTGAAAAACATACCCGGTTTCATAGGTTTCTTTATTGGTGGAGCGATGGCGTTTCTTTCCGTCGTCACGATGATTCCCGCATATTATAAATTGCCAAACGCGGGACAGCAAAACATTTCCGCATTGTTCGATTTCATGGTCAATTTTTCCGACAGTAAAATTCCTGCCGAACAAATATTATTCTTTTATTGCTTAGCGGCAACGCTCATATTCTTGTTATTCGTTTCTTTCGGCATGAAATCGATTGCTTCCGTAACGAAAAGCATAAGCCGCGGACAACAGCCCTGTAAAGCCGCCGTAACGTTTTACGTTTTTACAATTCTGTTTGCCGTGGCGGAACTTGTCTTTGCGTGCATGATCTGTGCAAAGATCAATGCTCTCATTACGCCTACTAAAATTTCACTCGGCGCATCTCCCGTTTTGAGCGTTTTGTTTGTCCTTATAGGATTTGCGGCAATGATTGCGGGAAAAATTCTGCAAACCAAGCAAAATAAGGCAAAAAACGACTGAAATACCTTCACTTTTATAAAAAACGGATAAAATTTCCGTCGTTTACATATGCTTAAAGAAAGACGGTTATATTTATCTTGACAAAATTTCCGTCTCATCGTATAATAAAACCGATCGTAGGTTTATCAAAACCGTCGGTTGAGGAGGCATTTATGACCTGGGTTTATATCTGGCTTGCGGTCGTCGCGCTCAGCATCATCATCGAATTCGTCACCGCAGACCTCGTTTCGGTCTGGTTCATCGCGGGCGGACTTGCGGCGATGATTCTCGCGCTTTTCAAAGTCGACCTGATCTGGCAGCTTCTGGTATTTATCGCTTTATCCGTCCTGCTTCTCGCCACTTGCCGCCGACCGATCACAAAACTGATCGGCAAAAATAAAATTTCCACCAATGCGGACTCCGTCGTCGGTCGGGAATTTATCCTGCTTACGCCCATCTCGTTCAACGTTGCGGGCAGCGTGAAGATCAACGACGTCGTCTGGACGGCCGACACCGAAGAGGACGGCGTAACCATCGCGGCGGGCGAACGCGTAAAAGTAGTGGAAATCCGCGGCAACAAACTGATCGTGGAAAAAGCGGACAAATAAAAAATTTTCATTAAAGGAGATAGTTCATGGGTCCTATAGAAATCATTCTGATCATCTTAGCGATCGTCGTATTTTTGGTAGTAATCTTTTCCATCAAGGTCGTCAGACAATCTACCGTCGTCGTAGTGGAACGGCTGGGAAAATTCCGTAAAATTTTAGAAACGGGCATCCACTTCGTGCTGCCGTTTTTTGAAAAAGCTTCCAAGCCGATCTCGTTAAAAGAGCGCGTTGCAGACTTTGCGCCGCAACCCGTTATCACAAAAGATAACGTGACCATGCAGATCGACACCGTCGTTTACTTTCAGGTAACCGACGCAAAACTCTTCACGTACGGCGTGGAAAACCCCATACGCGCCATCGAAAACCTGACGGCGACAACGCTGAGAAACCTCGTCGGCGAGCTGGAACTCGACGGAACGCTCACTTCGCGCGATACCGTCAATTCGAAAATGCGTTCCATTCTGGACGAAGCCACCGATCCGTGGGGCATCAAGATCAACCGCGTGGAGCTGAAAAACATTCTTCCGCCGCAGGATATTCAAAACGCCATGGAAAAACAGATGCGCGCCGAGCGTGAACGCAGAGAGGCCATTCTGAAAGCGGAAGGCGAAAAGAGAAGCAATATTCTCGTCGCGGAAGGCGAAAAGGAAGCGATGATCCTCCGTGCGGAAGCTAAAAAAGCGTCGGTCATCGCCGAAGCGGAAGCGACCGCAACGGCAATCAAGATGATCAACGACGCCAACCCCAACGCCGCGTATCTCACCTTGCAAGGCTATGAAGCGTTGAAGTCCGTTGCCAACGGAAAAAGCACAAAGCTCATCGTGCCGAGCGAGATTCAAAATATTTCGGGATTGCTCGCCAGCATGAAAGAAGTGCTCAGTTTAGAAAAGACCGACGAAGAAAAGAAATAAAAAACATCGAAAAACGCGCCTTTGAAATTTTTCAAAGGCGCGTAATTACGCATACGTTACGGCAACAACCGTCCGGCCGCAAATGCGGCGAAAATCATTCCATGACGGAAACGGAAAAACTCAGCACGCCGCAGCGTTGCCGATCAGAAAGTCCACGCTCACGCCGAATACGGCGGAAAGCGCGACGAGCTGAGAAAGATTCGGTTCGGAACGCCGTTTTTCCCAATCGCATACCGTAGAAACGGTAAGATTCAGTTTTTCGCCCAACTGTTTTTGCGTATATCCGCATTGCAGCCGCAGGGCTTTCAGAATATCGGAAAAATTCATAGTTCCATCATACCGCCCCTGCGCGTGCGGTTAAACGCGTTTTTTGACGAAGGAGAAATATTTTTGTAATATGCAGCTCAAACCGCTAAACGACCCGCTGGAAATCAAGGACTATATATTGCGCTCGACGAGCAGATTCTGCGATTTTTCCCTCGGCTTTCTGCTGATGTGGCAAAACAGTTACCGCTTTTTTTACGCAATCGAAAACGACACGCTCATTTTGGGCGGAGGATATGACGACGCGCCCTTCGCCTATTTTTATCCCATCGGAAAAGATGTGGAAGGCGCGCTCGATCTCATTGAAAAAGACGCCGCAAACCGCGGAGGGCTTCGCTTCGCCTGCCTGGACGACGAAACCGCCGCCATGCTTTGCAACCGCTTTCCCGACGTATGCGTGACCTCCGACAGGCGCTGGAGCGATTATCTGTACGACGCGGAGGACTTAAAATATTTCAAAGGAAAAAAATTCAGCGGACAGCGCAACCATATCAACAAATTTTTAAAACTGTTCGGCTCCTACGAATACCGCGATATAACGCGGGAAAATCTTTCCGCGGTGTTGGAATTTTTAAAGGAATTCGGAAAGACGCGCACCTTCGACGGCATGGCGAAAGCGGAATACGAAAACTGCTTCAAACTGATCAAAAACATGTTCGACTATAATTGCGTGGGCGGATTGATCGAATGCGAAAAGCGCATCGTCGCCATCGCGATCGGCGAACGGATAGGGGATACGCTCATCGAACACATCGAAAAGGGATTGCCCGATTATCCCGGCGTTTATCAGGTAATGGTATCGGAATTTGCGAAACGCTACGCCGTAGACGGAGTAAAATACATCAACCGCGAGGACGATTCCGGCGACGAAGGTCTGCGCACTTCCAAAATGCAATATCATCCCGTGTCCATTAAAAACAAAAATTATCTGCGGGTAAATTGTCTATTCAAAAAGATCAAACCTCCCGTCATCATGATCGATAACGACATCGTGGTAAGCGACCTTACCGCCGCGGACAAGGAAGCGTTCTGCGAACTTTATACCGACGACGACAACAACCTTTACTGGGGCTACGATTACCGCGAAGACTTAGGTCAGAACGCACCCACGCCCGACTATTTTTTCGGTTTTCAGCAAAGCCTGAAAGACCGCTGCGAAGAATATTCTCTCGCCGTGAGAAAGCGCGGCGAACTTATCGGGGAAACGGTGTTTCATAATTTCGATTTCCACGGCGGCGTGGAAATCGGCATAAGGATCAAGCGTTCCATGCAGGGAAAAGGCTATGCCAAAACCGCGCTGAAACTGATGATCTCTTACGCGAAAAACGTCCTCGGCGCAACGACGGTCAAGGCAAAGTGCTTTTTACCCAACGCGGCTTCTAAAGCGGCGCTTATTTCCGCGGGTTTCCGCCTGACCGGGCAGGACGAAAAATATTACTATTTCAACGCATAAGTCAATATTAAAAAAACGGCATTTTTTCATAAAGTAAGTACGCGCCCGCGGAATTCCGCGGGCGCGTACCTATATATAAAAAGGGGGGAAATATGATGAACGAAAATAACTTTGCTTTGCGCAAAAGTAAAAATCAGATAACTTCTTTTTGCGCGCCGTTTTCCGTGCGGTAAAAGTCCACATAATCGGAAATGCCGCGCGCAATGGTTTCCGCCATGCGGTAAATAAGGCTCAGCCGCGTAAGATTAAAGAGCTGATAATTTTTAAAAGACTTCACTGCCACCACGCCGATGATGCTCACGTCGCCGATCTCGCTTAAATTCTTGTTTACGCCGAGACCCGGTTTCAGACCCTTGTCCACAGCTTTGATAAGACCTACGTCGTCGGCTTCGCCCACCGCCGCGTCGATGGCGATGATCATCGATCGGGGGTGCAGTTGCTTTAAATACCGCCTCACGTACTCTACTTCTTTGGAAGTGATGGGCTGATTGAGCGTTCCGTAAATATACGCTCCCGCGTTTCTCTGTTTTAAAAACGTTCCTACCAAAGGGCCTAAGGAATCGCCCAGCACCAGATCGCTCCCCACGCAGACCACGATGGGAGCGTCGTTTTCGGCATTGAATTCCTTCAATGCCTGAAAAATGCCGTTGTTCGCGTACTTGTTGAATACGTTGAAAGTATAAGTTTTCATTGCGCCGCCGCCTTGTTTTTCTATAATAATACCCGCCGCGCAAAAAAATATACCTTAAACGGGGTTGTATTTATTTATTTTTTGTGGTAATATTGTAGGAGTAAGGAAAAATTATGTTGAATTGTCTTTTGATAAACAGCGCCGCAATCGTGGATATCGTACTTATCATCATCATGGCGGTATTTGCCGTTTACGGCTTCATAAAGGGATTTACTTCGCTCATCGTCAGTTTTCTCGCGGGGATCCTGACGTTGGTGCTGTCTTTTGTTCTGTGCAACAATGCCGCCGATTTTCTCAACCGCATTTTCGGCATGACGGACAAAATCAGCGCGTCGCTAACAAACGCCTTGCCCAACCTTTTCGGCGAAGATTTGATGAATATGTCCGTATCCCTCGTCACCGAAAACAACCTCGGCTCGCTTTCCGTGCCGAAATTCATCGTCAACCTGCTCTTAAAAATCGCTTCCGACGGTTCCGTCCCCGCCGAAACGCCCGTCGTGGAGGTACTCGCGCCGGCGTTCGCGTACTATATCGCCGTCGTCATCGGGTTTGTGCTTTGTTATATTCTGTTCCGCATTCTGTTCTTCCTGCTCGGAAAACTCTTTAAAGGCGTAAACGCCATCCCCGTTTTAGGCACGGTCAACCGTCTGCTCGGCTTGCTCCTCGGCGCGATACAGGGATTTATCATAATCTATATCGCCCTTTCGGTAGTGGATATTCTGCCTTTCGGTTTTCTCGCCGGCTTCAAAAACCTGCTGGCTTCGTCAACCGTCGCGAGCGGCATCATGAGCATCAACGTGTTCGGCATCTTCCTGGGTACTGTCAACCCGCTCGACTATATCACGGGCAAACAGAGCGCTTTTGCTGTTTTATCGCATTAAAACAAAATCATAAAAAACCGCGCGTTACGGCGGAAACAAATTTTTACGAACAAAATAAAACGATATAAAAGAAAGCGGAAGCAAAAATTTGCTTCCGCTTTTCCGTGTTTTTTCGTTTTTATGTTCAATCGTTTTTCATCGCGTTTTCAATGATCTCTTTTGCCTGCGTGCGATTCGCCGCGCCCAGCTTGATATAAATACCGCTGATGTAATTTCGCACCGTGCCTTCGCTGATTTCCAGCGCGGTGGAGATCTGGCGGTTATTGAAATTTTCCGCAACCATCATGGCGATTTCCGTTTCGCGGTCGGAAAGCTGGAATGCGCGCTTCAACCGTATTTCCTTGCCCTCCGTAACCATTTTCGCCGCGGCGGTGATCTTTTTTGCGATATTGGTCGGCAAAATGAGTTCTCCCTTGTAGGCGTTGACCACGGCGTCGATGAGGGCGGAGGCGTTGATATCCTTTAACAAATATCCGCTCGCGCCGTAATTGATGGCGTCCAGAATATAGTCGCTGTCGTCAAAGGTCGTCAAAATCACCACTTTGATTTCGGGATAATTTTTCTTGATTTCCCGCGTGGCGATCACACCGTTCATATTCGGCATGCGGATATCCAAAAGCACGACGTCGGGCTTTTCCTCCGCAATTTTTTTCAGACAGTCCTCTCCGTCGGACGCCAGCGCGATGACTTTGATCTCGCTCGACGTTTCCAGCACCGTCTTTATGCCTTCCGCAAGGATTTTCTGATCGTCCGCAATAATGACTTTAATCATGTTTTTCTCCTTTTTTCAGGTGTGCGGGAAGCGTGAGAGAAATTTCCATACCCTCGTCCTTCTCGGTATAAAAGGACGCTTCTCCGCCGAATTTTTCCGCCGTGGCACGCATGGTGGACAATCCGTACCCTTCTTTGAAATTTTCCGCACCTGTCCCGTTATCGGAAAGAATGAACTTCACTTCGCCGTCAACAATTTTCAGTTCAAAGAAAAACGCCGTCGCCCGCCCGTGGCGTATCCCGTTGTTCAGCCCTTCTTTTAAGGAAGCGTAGATAAAAAATCCGATTTCCTCGTCGACGTCCGCCTCTTCCGGATACTTTGCGCGGATCACGATGTCGGTTCCCTCCATGGTTTCCGCAATCGCCTTGTCGAGGGAGGAAATGAGGTTAAAAGGCACATATTCGCCGGAAAGCACCCGCACGGACTTTCGCAGCTCTTCGAGGGCAGTAACCGCCTGCATGTTTGCGGATATAATCTTATTCTTCGCCTCTACGGGATCGGTGTCGAACTTCAGTTTCGCCGCCTCGGTCTGCATGATGATGGTGGTTATGGAATGCCCCGTCGTATCGTGAATTTGCTTCGCAATGCGGTTGCGCTCTTCCAGCTTCGCCATTTCTTTCAGGTTTTCATTCGCTTCCTGCAATTTTTTCTCGCGTTCCGCAACTTCCTGCAGATTCTTTACGACTTCCTTGTTCTTTTTCAGAATCACGCAAAGCATGTTTGCGATGGTGAAAACCAGCGAAAACACGATAAATTCGTTGATGACCGCGGCAAACGCCGCGCTGAGCACGAATTCTTCCCGATTAAGCACATAATCGCGCACCGAAATGCTTACGGCATACGCCAAAAAGGAAAACCCGCCGAACACGCAGTTCGCTTTCAGCGAATTGTTCATGTAAAAATCCACTAAGATGAGGGAGTAGAGCGTCGATAAAAACGGCATGGAAAACAAGAGGGAATATACCAGCAAGATGACGTATTCCACTGAATAAAACACCGCTTTTATGACGAGCTTTTTTATAAAAAAGGAATTGATTTCGAACACGGCGAACAGCACAATTGAAAAGGAAAGCGAAAGATACCACCTTTTCCCGCCCTGTACGGACAAAATCACCAGCAAAACGAACAGGCACGCACTGCACCCTACTTTGATGACTTCCGCCACGTCGTACTTTTTCAGTTTATAGAAAAATTCCTTGGTTTCCATTATGCGTTCAACCGCTCGATCGAGCGATCCAGACGTTTTAGCGTTTCTTCCTTGCCTAAAAGCTCGGCAATCTCCATTACGCCGCCGGGGGTGGATTCTTTGCCGCTGATGGCGATCCGTACACACCAGAGCACCTGGCCGTTCTTCATGCCGAGGCGGCCGACCAGCGCCATCAGCTCGTCGTGCAACGTCTGAAAATCAAAGCTGTCAAGCGACGCGAGCAGTTCGCGCGCCGCGGGAAGAACTTTTTTCGCGATCTCAAGATCGGTTTTCATCTTCTTATGCGTGAAAAGCGAAAGATCGTAATCGCCGAATTCCTCTAAAAAGTCCGCCTTTTCGGGAATTTCCGCAAAGGTTTCGATACGCGTTTTCAAAAGCGCGGCGATCTTTTTCAGATCGTACTTGCCGTAAACCTTGCTCTTTTTAAAAAACGGCATGCCGCGTTCCACAAATTCTTCGTCGCTCATTTCCTTGATGTATTCTCCGGAAAGCCAACGCATCTTCGTTTCGTCGAAAATGGAGGGCGATTTGGAGATACCGTCCAGCGAAAAATGCTCCGTCAGCTCTTTCAAGGTCATCTTTTCGATGTTTTCCTTGGGGCTCCAGCCGAGCAGAGCGATATAGTTGACGATCGCCTCTTTCACAAAGCCCTTTTCCACAAAGTCCGCATAGCTGGCGTCGCCGTTGCGCTTGGAAAGTTTGTGCCGTTCGTCCTTCATAATGGGGGGCAGGTGAATATATACGGGACGTTTCCAGCCGAACGCGTCGTACATCAGATTATATTTCGGGGTAGAGGAAAGATATTCGCTGCCGCGGATCACGTGCGTGATGGCCATCAGGTGATCGTCCACCACATTAGCAAAGTTATACGTAGGCATTCCGTCGCTCTTGATCAAAATGCCGTCTTCCATGTCTTTAAAGTCCACGGAAATATCCCCGTACACGAGATCGTGATAGCTGCCCGTGCCGTGTTCGGGAATGTTCTGGCGGATCACGTACGGCACGCCGCTTGCGAGTTTTTTCTCAATCTCTTCTTTGGAAAGGTGCAGACAGTGCTTGTCGTAACGGCAGTTTCCGTTTTCGTCGCGCAAGGACTCAATCCTTTCCTTGTCGCAGAAACAGTAGTACGCCCCGCCGAGTTCGATGAGTTTTTTCGCATATTCGGTATAGATATCCTTTCTTTGGCTCTGCACGTAAGGCCCGTAATTCCCGCCCACGTCCGGCCCTTCGTCGTACATAATGCCGGAATCTTTCAAGGTATCGTAAATGATTTCCACGCTGCCTTCCACATAGCGTTGCAGATCGGTGTCCTCGATCCTCAAAATAAAGTCGCCGCCGCGCTGTTTGGCGTACAAATAACCGTAAAGGGCGGTTCTCAGCCCGCCGATATGAAGATAGCCCGTAGGACTGGGCGCAAATCTCGTTCTTACTTTTTCTGCCATGATTTCTCCTTTTACCGCTGTTTGATTTCTTCCAGTTTGTCGCTGTAATGATAGCTGCACGCCCGTCCGCCGGAAACGATCACGTGATCGGAAAGTTCCACGCCGTGCAGGGCGAGCAGTTTATATAACTTTTCCGTCGTCTCGTCGTCTTTGCACGAAGGGGACGGGTTGCCGCTCAAATGATTGTGGATCGCCACCGCGCGCTTCGGCCGCAGAACGACGATGCTCTTTGCAAGTTCTTTCGGATCGATCAAAACTTCGTCCTTTAACCCCGTGCAAAAGGAAAGTTTGGTTAAAATCGTGCTCTTATCGTCCAGAAGATACAAAAAGAACTTTTCCTCTTTCAGCGCGCCCAGCTCGTTTATAAGCTTTTCCTTCATTTTCAGATAAACGAATTTTTCCTTTTGTTCGGACTTCTTTTCCCCGATGATATCCGCCGCCCGCGCGTAGAGTTTCAGCATGGCGCAAACCTTTTCGCCCACGCCGTCCACGCTTTTCAAAACCTCGTCTTCCGCGCGAAGCACGTTTTCCAGCGAACCGAAAAGGCTTAAAAGTTTATGCGCCAAAGGGTTGGTATCCTTCCTCGGCAGAGCGGGATAGAGCATGATTTCCAGCAGTTCGTGCTCGCTTAAGGAATCGGGATATTTCAAAAACCGTTCCGTCATGCGCTGTCGGTGTCCGGAGTGAATATTTTTTTCGTCCATACGTATCAATTTTACCATATTTTCATAAAAAATCAATCGTTTATTCCGCAAAAACTCTTCCGAACGGAAAATTTTGATTTTTGCGCGCGTTTCTTTTGCATTTTTTCGCAAAATAGAATAAAATAATAGCATAATCAAAAAATGCAGCTGGTGATTTTATGAAAAATAAAGAATCGTTTATCAAAGATCTCGCAAAGCTCGTCGCCGCAAAAAGCGTGCAGGGCGAAAAGAAAGAAAACGCGCCCTTCGGGGAAGAAGTAAAGCGCGCGCTCGACGATTTTCTTTCCATCGGAAAGCGCATGGGATTCAACGTAAAAAATTACGATAATTACATAGGCGAACTCAGTTACGGAGAAGGGGAAGAGCTGGGCATCATCGGGCACCTAGACGTCGTCCCCGCAGGCGACGGCTGGAATACCGATCCGTACACGCTGACTTTTCAGGACGGCAAATATTACGGCAGAGGCACTACCGACGACAAAGGGCCCACGCTTTTATGCTTGTACGCGCTTTCCGAACTCAAGGAAAACGGCGTAAAGTTCAACAAAAAAGTGCGGTTTTTCGTCGGTTGCAACGAAGAATCGGGTTGGGCGGACGTCAAATATTTCAAAGAACACGGCGGCGCGTTCCCGAAATGGGGCTTCTCTCCCGACGGCGATTTTCCCGTCGTCTATGCGGAAAAAGGCCCGAATAAAGTGGTGTTCCGCCTGCCGTACAAAGGCGCGTTCAAAAACCTTACGGGCGGCACGGTGGTAAACGCCGTCTGCGCCTACGCCTCGGCGGAAGGTCCCGTAAACGAAACGCTTTTAAAAAAGCACGGCCTTTCTTTCGACGGCAAAAAAATAGAAAGTTTCGGTAAAAGCGCGCACGGCTCCATGCCCGAGCTCGGCAAAAACGCCATCAAGCCGCTGCTTTTATATATGCGCGACTGCGGGGAGGACGTTTCCGCCCTCATCGATATTTTCGACGACAAAGCGGGGATAACCAAACTCGGCAACGAAACGGGCATGGCGACGTTAAGTCCCGACATCGTTTCGCAAACGGCAAGCGAAATCGTGCTGACGGCCGATTTCCGCGTGCCCGCCCGCATGAAAGCGGAAGAATTTTTCCCGCTTTTCGACAAAATGAACGTTCGGTACGAATTTTACAAAAACCGCGATCCGCTGTATGTTCCCAAAGACAGCGAAACGGTGCAAAAACTCGTCAAGGCTTATAACGACGCTACGGGGGAAAACCTCGAACCCATCAGCCAGCGCGGCGCCACCTTCGCTTCGGTGTTCGAATGCGGCACGGCGTTCGGTCCGGAATTTCCGAACGAAGAAAGCAGCCTCCACCAGCCGAACGAATTCATCAAGGACGCCGATATCGACAAAATGTACGAAATTTACTTAAAGGGCATCAGGGCTTTAATAGAATAAAGGAAGGAAAAAACGAATGAAATTCGATGTGGAACTCGTCGGAAAAATCGGTTCGATGGCGCTCATCGCAAAACAGGCGCAAATCCCCGATTATACGCGTATCGCACGGCTGTCGGGGGAACTCAAACCCGGCTATATCTGGGTGACCAGCGGCGCAACGGAAATCGGCAGGCTGGACTATATCCGTCGGCACGGACATGAACTGGAAGGAAAAATGGAGGACGTAAAAGCCGACTACTCCGCCGAAGGGCAATCCATTTTAATGTCCACATACCGCCAGTACGTGGACCCGAAATACTCCATCCGTCAGGTTCTGGTGGAACACCAGCACTTCAACGATCCCGTTAAACGGGAGTTTCTGAAATCGCTTTTATTGCGCTGTAAAAACCAAGGCGCAATCCCGATCGTCAATTATAACGACGCCGTCTGCGCGGAAGAAAACCGAAAAATGGAAATTCAGGCGCTGTTGTCCTCCCACAAAAAAGTGGTGGAATGCGTGGATAACGACGAAACCGCCGCGCAGATCGCCTGCCTCGTCAAAGCGGAAACGCTGCTTATTTTAACCAGCACCGACGGAATTTATAAAGACATCAAAACGGGGGAGCTGGTGGAAGAGATCGGCGGAAAAGATATCGACGAAGTCCTTTCGAATATCGATTATTATAAAGGGTTCTGTTCGGGTGCGTCGCGCGCGGGCGCAAACGGCGCCGGAGCAAAACTCGAATACGTCAAAGACGCCGTCAAACAGGGCACAAAGGTCATTATCGCAAACGGCAAGTATTCTATCAGGGAAGTGCTTTCCGGCCAGGTACCCGCCACGAGGATCGGCGTAAGATAAAATAAATTGAAAGTTTTGCGGGCGAGTGAAAAAACTCGCCCTTTTTTTATTTTCGCGCATATTCATTACATTTCGGCACATACTATTCTCGGTAAAAAGAGCGCAACAAACTGTTTGTGAAAATAAATTTACGCTTTTGCGTATATTCACAAAAAAACTGCGCATTCTAATACCGAGGGGGAACGAGATGGAAAACTCACAAACCTTAAAAAATCTCGCAAGATCTTTTGCGGGTGAATCGCAAGCGGGACTGAGATATCAGATCATAGCCGATCTTTGTATCGATCAAGGTTATCCCACACTTGCGGACGAACTGAAAACCATTGCCAAAAACGAAGTACAGCACGCAAAAACGTACTATCATCTTTTAACAAACAACGGAGGAGCCGCGCAGAATATCGAAATTTGCGCAGGATATCCGTTCGAAAAAATCACGATAGAAGACGGATTGAAAGAAGCTATGCTGGCGGAAAGAGAGGAAGCGGAAAAAGTTTATCCGGAATTTGCGAAAATCGCCAAAGCCGAAGGTTTCTTGGGGATTGCGAAAAAATTTGAACTAACAGCAAAAGTCGAAAAAGAGCACGAACTCAAATTCAAGTACCTTTACGAAAATTTCAAAAACGGCACGCTTTTCCAAGTAAAAGAGCCCGTTTATTGGGAATGTTCCGTATGCGGTCATAAAGAAGCGGGGGTAAAAGCATGGAACGTGTGTCCGCTTTGCAACTCCACGCAAGGGTTTGTCAAATTAAAGTTAAATTAAAGGAGAAAATTTCGTAAATGAAAAACGTTAAGAACACGAAGAATGCCAAAAGTACCGGCAAGAAAACGAGTCAGGAAAAGAATTGCAGATAATCAAAGCAATTTTGACGTAAACGGCGCTTATACGGGTATCGATTTATACGATATGTTCGACGATCCCGTACAGGACGCAGACGATTTATAACCGAATTTTAGCAAAAATTTTTCGATAATCAACTTTCGTTAAAAATTTTTTTGCAAAACAAGAAAGCGCTCCTGCGATTTTGATAAATCGCAGGAGCGCTTTTTCTTTTTCATGTAGCCGCGCCCGCCATTATCAAAACGAGATTTTATAAAAATACACCTTGACGAAAAAGGAATTTTGATTTATGATATAAACGGTATAAATAATGGCGGGGAATAACAATGATAGAATATAGGGAAACTAAAAAAACAAAACTCAATTATATAAAAAAATTTACTCTTTTTTATTGCGGACCGTTTTTTATTTTGGGAGTTGCGATTCTTTTAGCTTCCGTTTTTTGTAATTTAATTCCGGGTATCTCCGGTGATAAGACAGAGCTTATATACGCAATAATGTTTATTTCTTTAGATATTCTTATCTTTATGGTCGGTCCTCTTCTCTTATATCGAAGATTATACAATATTCTGATCTTTCCTATTCGGGATTGCTCGGATGAATATTATGAAGAACTTTCAATAGAATATTGCGAAGAAAAATATATTTTTAAAAATCTTACCATAGGAAACGTTTTGGTTTTTAATAAAAAAGAAATTAAAAAAGCGAACCTTTACAAAGATATTATAATTATCTTTTTTACGGGAAAAAGAATAAAAATTATTCCCGCCACGGAAGAAACGAAAGCGCTTTTTACCGATTTTTTATGATAAGATATCCGCTTTGAAACCATGTTTATACAGTATTTTCTTTCAATCAGAAAAAGGACCGAAATTTTTCGGTCCTTTTCATTTTTATTCTTCGTTTTTCAGACTGTTTCCGAGATACGTTCCGAACATAGAGGGCTTTTTCTTCGGCTCTCTCGCCGCGGAAGTAAATCCGCTGCGGTTGCCGCGGTTACGGTCGTTTCCGCCGCGGCGGTCGTTTTTGTCTCTTCTTCCGCCGTAATTTCTGTTGCCGCCGCGATTGCGGTCGTTAAACTTTTTCACGTAAGGCTTTTTCTCGTTGGGAATGATCACCACGTGGCGGTTGGGTTCTTTGCCTTCGCTCGCCGTCGTAACGGTTTCGCTGTCCGCAAGCGTGGAATGGATCACGCGTCTTTCATAGGGGTTCATCGGTTCAAGGGAAACGT
>CALVXL010000145.1 GCA_944369635.1 uncultured Clostridia bacterium | reverse complement strand
TGCATGCGTTTTGCCTGCACGTCGAATACCGTGTCGGGATTGACGATATACCCTTCCGTCTTTTTTGCATACGCGCAGAACTGTTCTTTTTTAATGCGCTTGATCTCGTTCAGGCGTTTCAGAACGCTTTCGTCGTTTTCGAATTTTTTGAAATCCGCAAGCTTTTCCGCGTCCTTTACATAGCCGTTGCCGATGGTCTCGTCTAAAAGCGCGCAAAGCTCTTTATTTGACTGACACAGCCAGCGGCGGTATGCGATGCCGTTGGTCACGTTGGTGAATTTATCCGGCCATACGTCGTAATAATCCTTAAAGATGCTCTTTTTGATGATTTCCGAATGGAGTGCGGAAACGCCGTTGACTTTATGCGACGCGATGACGCTTAAATTCGCCATGCGCACCTGCCCGTGGGAAAATACCGACATGCGGTCGATCTTGCCCCAATCTCCGGGGAATTTATTCCACATTTCTCCGCAGAAGCGCTGATTGATTTCCTTAAGAATGGAATAAATACGCGGCAGTCTTCTGGAAATCAGGTCTTCGTTCCAAGTTTCCAGCGCTTCGCTCATGACCGTATGATTGGTATAAGCGACGGTACGCGTGACGATGTCCCACGCCTTCTCCCACGAATAATGGTGTTCGTCCATCAAAAGCCGCATGAGTTCGGGAATGCAGAGCGCGGGGTGCGTATCGTTGATATGGATTGCCGCCATGTCGGGCAACGTATCCAGCGAACCGTAACGGCGCAGATGATCTTTTAATATGTTCTGCAAGGACGCCGAAACCAGAAGATATTGCTGCTTTAAACGAAGCGATTTGCCTTCAAAGTGGTTATCGGAGGGATAAAGCACTTTGGAGATGAGCTCCGCCTCGCTGTCGTCCTGCATGGCGCGCATGTAATCGCCCTGCGAAAAAGACTTCATATCGAAATCGTGCACGTTGCACGTGCGCCACAGGCGCAGCACGGAAACCGCGTCGGAATCTTTGCCGGAAACCATCATGTCGTAAGCGACGGCCTCCACTTCTTTCGCGTCCACATGATCGATGATCAGCCCGTTTTCCGTCCAGCGTTCCTTGATATACCCGTCAAACTTCACCTTGAAAGTCAGATCGGTTCTCTGCGTAAGCCACGCTTCGCCGCCGGGAAGCCAGATATCGGGAAGTTCCATCTGCCAGCCGTCCACGATCTTCTGTTTGAAAAGACCGTATTCATACAAAATGGAATACCCCATAGCGGGATAGTTCTGACTGGCAAGCCCGTCTAAAAAACAGGCGGCAAGCCTGCCGAGCCCGCCGTTTCCGAGCCCCGCGTTGGGCTCCATATCGTACAGCTCTTCCATCGTGACGGGCAGATTTTTCAGCGCGCCGCGGAAAGCGTCCTCCGCGTCCAGATTATAGAGATTGTTTTTCAGCGACTGTCCCAGCAGAAATTCCATGCAGAGATAGTAAACGCGTTTCCCGTTCTGGGCACGGTATTTTTTATAAAACTTTTCTCTTTTCTCCAGCAAAATGTCGCGGACGGACATCACCACGGCTTTATAAAGCTGATCCTTTGTCGCTTCTTTCGGCGACACGCCGAAATACCGCGACAATTTGCCTTTGATCATCGTTGTTGCATCTTTTTCGGTAAAATTTTGCATTTTTTCTCCTCAACCTAAGTAAGCATTTGTAAAGTAACGCCTTGCGGCGGTTTTATCCCGAAATCTTTTTGTATACCTTTTCGTATTCCTTTGCGGAATTATTCCAGCTGAAATCGCTTTCCATCGCGCGGCGGACGATATCTTCCCAGACCGCTTTGTCATGATACGTGCGCGCCGCTTCGCGAAGCACATACAGCATATCGTGCGCGTTATAATCGCGGAAAGTGAATCCGTTGCCGCCGTTTCCCGTGTAGGGTTTGATGCTGTCGTTGAGTCCGCCCGTTTCGCGCACCACGGCTACCGTGCCATAACGCGACGCGATCATCTGAGAAAGCCCGCAGGGTTCTGTCTTGGACGGCATCAGGAAGATATCGCTGCCGGAATAGATCTTTCTCGAAAGATCGGCGTTGAACGCGATCACGGTAACGCATTTTCCCTGATAACTGCGCGCGAGGTTCGTGAAATAATTTTCATACGCCGCATCGCCCTTACCTAAGATGACGACCTGAACGTCCTCGCTTAAAAACTGTTCGATCACGGCTTTGACGAGATCGAGCCCCTTATGCGAAACGAGGCGGGAAACGACGGACACGACGGGAACGTCCGCGCGGATGGGCAAAGAAAGCATTTTCTGCAATTCTGCCTTACATATCTTTTTGCCCGACATATCGTTTTGCGAATAATTTGCAAAGATGTACGGATCGGTGACGGGATTATAGCTTTCCACATCGATCCCGTTTAAGATACCGCAAAGTTTTTGTTCGTTGCGGCGGATGATACCGTCCAGACCGTGCGCAAAAAACGGATCTTTGATTTCGTTTGCGTACGTCGGACTTACCGTGTTGACGGCGTCCGCCATTTCGATAGCGCCTTTCATCAGGTTGATACAGCCGTCAAATTCGATGTAATTGTAAATATTGGACGGAAATCCGAACAGATCGCCACGCGTTTCGTTGCCGAACTTCCCCTGATATTCTATGTTGTGAATGGTGAAGAGTGTTTTGATCTTCTGAAAATCCACACTCCAATTATAGAGCGAACGGAGATAAATTATACTTGCCGCCGTCTGCCAGTCGTTGACGTGAAGCACGTCCGGGAAGATGTCCAGCGCGCCGATGGTATCGAGAATCGCTTTCGAGAAAAACGCGAAACGCTCGCCGTCGTCGTAGAACCCGTAAATATTGCCGCCGCGCTTGAAATAATATTCGTTGTCGAGGAAATAATAGGTCACGCCGTTTTCCACCAGCTTGAACACGCCGCAATACAGTCTGCGCCAGGACAGCTGCACGTAAAAATTCGTGATGTATTCCATTTTATGGCGGTATTCATGTCCGATACACGCATAAAGCGGCAAAATGACGTTCACGTCGAGCAACGGATTTTTCGCCAGGGCCTGCGGAAGCGAACCGATGACGTCCGAAAGACCGCCGGTAGCGACGAACGGACGGCATTCCGAAGCCGCAATCAAAATCCGCTTTCTCTTTACAACTTGCACTTCCGGCATGGGAACGGCAACTTCTTCTTGTTTGTTTCCGGCAACGTCCGCTTGCGTTTCCTGCACTTTTTCCGCGGGCTTTTCCTCTTTCTTGACGGTTTTGCGCGGCGCGCGCTTTTTCTCCTCGGTTTTCTCCGTCGTCGCGCCCTTCGCAGCCGTTGCCGCTTTTTTTACGGTAACGGTTTTATCTTCCGTTTTCTTTGCCGCTTCGATCGCTTCTTTACTTGCCGCGGTCTTTGCCGAAGCGGGTCTTCCCCTCTTTTTCGGAGCGGTACCTACCTGTACGTTTTCCTTGCCTTTTTCTTCCGCCTTAACCTTTCTCTTTCCCTCTTCTTCGGTAGCAGCCGCGCTTACGGCGCTCTTCTTTTTTTCTGCCATTTTTTTCTGCTCCTTTTAAATCATACTGCCTTTCGGTATATAAAACGGATGGTTTTCGCTGCCCGACAGTACGCGCCTGTCGCGCACCACCACGTCCTTGTCTGTGATCATACAGTTCATGGTCACGTGCTCGCCGAGCACGGTATTCTGCATGAGGATACAATTTTTCACAACCGAACCGCTCGCCACCTTGACGCCACGGAACAATACGGAATTTTCCACCGTCCCTTCTATGACGCAACCGTCGGCTATCAGCGAATTCTTGACCACCGAACAAGCGCCGTATTTCGTGGGAACGCTGTCGCGGATCTTGGTAAATACGCTTCTGTCGCCGAAAAGTTCGTGACGGTTCTTTTCGTCGAGCAAGCCGAGGTTCTTTTCATAATACGACTGCATGGAAGTGATCGCCGCAAAATACCCTTTATGCTCGTACGCCATTATACGCATGCTGTTGACATACGCCGACAAAAGATCGGTAGTGAAATGCCTGTAATTATAGGAAAGCGAGTCCATGATGAGATTCTGCAAAAGCGAACGCTTGATGACGTAAATATTTGCAAAAACGTTATTTTCCGAATCGGTTTTGTTTTCGTATTTGAGCGCGGTTACGCGGTTTTCCGTGTTGATATTGAGCGTTACCGCGTGATCTTCTTCGAGTTTGTTCTTTCTGTAAACGAGCGTGATATCCGCTTTGTTGATGCGGTGAAATTCGATAACGTCGTTATAATTGATGCGGCAAACGTTGTCGCAATCGGTCATCACCACGTAATCTTCGTCGGCATGGCGCAAAAAGCCGGTGATGCTTTTAAGCGCTTCCAGGCGGGAATTATACAGCGTATCGCTGTCGCGGTCTCCGAAAGGGGGCAAAATAATGAGGCCGCCGTCCTTTCTCGCGAGATCCCAATCCTTACCGCTGCCGACGTGATCCATCAGCGACTGATAATTGCGCTTCGTAATGACGCCGACTTTCGTTATCCCCGAATTGACCATATTGGAAAGCGCGAAGTCGATGAGGCGGTACCTGCCGCCGAAGGGAATGGAGCCGAGCGTGCGCAATCTGACGAGTTCGGGCAGGTTTGCGTCGTGTATGTTGGAAAAAACGATACCGAGTGCTTTCATGTTATTTATCCTCCTTCGTCAGACTCTTTTCGATCATCGCGCCGCCTTCCACCGTAACGTTATCGCCGACAGAAAGTTCGCGCCCGATAACGGCAATGCCTTTTCCCGCGCTCTTTTCCTCGCCGATCTTAACGTTCTTGCCGATAAAGGTGCTTTCGTCCACGATGGCGTATTCCAGAACGGAATTTTCCCCGATCTCCACGTCCGCCATCACGATGCTGTTGCGCACGACGGCGCCCTTTTTCACGACGACGTTGCTCGAAAGAATGGAATTTTCCACCGTTCCGTAAATTTCACAGCCGGAAAGCACGATGCTGTTGTTGACCTTGCTCCCTTCGCCGAGATACTGCGGCGGAGAAAGCGGGCTTCTCGAATAAATTTTCCACGACGGATCGAAAATGTTGAATTTCGGAGAATCGCCGAGAAGATCCATATTCGCTTCGTATAACGAATCGATCGTCCCCACGTCTTTCCAATACCCGTCGAAAAGATAGGCAAACATCTTTTCCCCCGCGTTCAGCATGGCGGGCAAAACGTCTTTTCCGAAATCGTTATGCGAATTCTTGTCGGCGGCGTCCGCCTCGAGATATTTATACAGTTTGTCCGCGGAAAATATGTATATTCCCATCGAAGCGAGGTCGTTTTTAGGCTTTTTCGGTTTTTCCTCAAACTCGTAGATCGAACCGTCCTCCCGCGTATTGAGTATGCCGAAACGCGAAGCTTCCTTGATGGGAACGCGAATCGCGGCAATGGTGCAATCCGCATCGTTCAGGATATGGAAATTCAGCATGCGCGAATAGTCCATTTCATAGATATGATCCCCCGAAAGCACCAGCACATAATCGGGAGAATACGATTTGATAAAATGCAGATTCTGATAGATTGCGTTCGCCGTACCTTTGTACCAATCCGAAGAAAGTTTGCCCTGATACGGGGAAAGAATATGTACGCCGCCGTACGCCCTGTCGAGATCCCACGGCTGCCCGTTGCCGATATAATCGTTCAAAACGAGCGGCTGATACTGCGTGAGTACCCCCACGGTATCGATCCCGGAATTCACACAGTTGGAAAGCGGAAAATCGATGATACGGTACTTGCCGCCGTACGATACGGCGGGTTTTGCGATTTTGCTTGTCAAGGCGTACAGCCTGCTGCCCTGTCCGCCCGCGAGAAGCATTGCCACACATTTCTTTTTTCTGAGCATTTGTTTACCCCTTATATATTTTAAGATTTTTTATCTTTTGCCTATTTTTCTTCTTTTTCCGTATAATATTGACACGAAAGCCGCGGAAGAACGAGCTTTAAATAGCAATTGACGTCCTTTCTGTCCGTCCGCTTCGCGTCGAATACCCGCTTTTTAATCCGTCCCGCGCCGCCGTATTTTGCGGCGTCGCTGTCGAATACGAGCCTATATTTGCCGCGGTCGGCTTTGATCGGAAAATCCGTCAGATCGCACCCCGACATATTCATAACGACATATACCGGTTTTCCGCTCTTATCGAACCGCTTGTAAGCAAATACGTTTTTATCCCGTTCGTCGGCTAAAATCCAGTTGAAACCTTCCCAGGAGTCCTCGATTTCGTAAAAAGCGGGCGTCGCCTTGTAAAATTCGTTGATTTCCTTGAAAAAACGGTGCAGATCGCGGTGTTTTTCGTAATCGAGCAGGAAAAATTCCAGCCCCTCTTTGTACGCCCATTCTTTAAACTGCCCGATCTCCGTGCCCATAAAGGTGAGTTTTTTACCCGGATGGGACATCATATATCCTATATATGCGCGCAGGTTTGCAAACTTGTCGTCATAATTCCCCGGCATCTTGTCGAGCAGAGAACGTTTGCCGTGCACCACCTCGTCGTGCGAGAGCGGCAAAATGAAATTTTCGCTGAACGCATAGTACATCGAAAAAGTCATCTTGTTATGCCCGTCGCGGCGGAAATACGGATCGGTCTGCATATAGGAAAGCGTGTCGTTCATCCAGCCCATGTTCCACTTGTAGTTGAACCCCAGCCCGCCGAGATATGCGGGTTTGGTGATCATCGGGAACGCCGTGCTCTCTTCCGCGATCATCAGCGCCCACGGATACAGTCCGAAAACCGTTTCGTTGAGCTTTTTGAAAAACGCGATGGCTTCGAGATTATAATTCCCCCCGTGCACGTTGGGCGTCCATTCGCCCGGCTTTTTATCGTAATCGAGATAGAGCATGGCGGCGACGGCGTCCACGCGCAGTCCGTCGATATGGAACTTTTCAAACCAGAACACCGCGTTGGAAATGAGAAAACTCTGCACTTCGTTCCTGCCCCAGTCGAAAACGCGCGTACCCCAGCCTTTCATCTCCATTTTATCTTCGCCCTGGTATTCGTAACAGGGCGTACCGTCGAATTCGAAAAGCCCGTGTTCGTCTTTAGGAAAATGCGCAGGCACCCAGTCGAGGATTACGCCGATGCCGTTATTATGGAAAGCGTCCACCAGCCGCATAAATCCGTGCGGCGTGCCGAAACGCGACGTAACGCTGAAATATCCCGTTATCTGATACCCCCAGCTACCGTCGAACGGGTATTCCGCAACGGGCATGAATTCCACGTGGGTATACCCCATCTTTTTGACGTACGGCACGAGCTCTGCCGCAAGTTCATCGTAAGTATAGTAACTGCCGTCGGCTTTTTTCTTCCAGCTGCCGAGATGTACTTCGTAAATATTTACGGGCGAGGAATAAACCGAATTGCGCCTTTCCGTTTCGCGGTACGCGCCGTCCTTCCACTCGTATCCCCCGAGATCGTAGATCTTGGAAGCGGTGCAAGGCGGCGTTTCGCTGTGGAACGCGTAGGGATCGGCCTTGTTCACCCATCCCTTTTCCGATTTAACGGCATATTTATAGGTATCGTAAGTTTTCAGCCCCGCGATAAAGGTTTCGTAAACGCCCTGTGCGCTGATGCGCTCCATCGGGTTGCGTTCGGGATCCCAGCCGTTGAAATCGCCCACGACGGAAACGGCTTCCGCACGCGGCGCCCACGTTCTGAAAAACACGCCCTTTTTGCCCTTGCATTTGCCGAAATGCGCGCCCAGATAGTCATAGGCTTTGTAATTCGTGCCCTGATGAAACAAATAAACGGGTAAATTTTCTTCCATATTCTCTGCCCTTTTTCAAAGAGTTCGAAATTTGCCGCAGCTTTTTATAAGCCGCGGCAAACGCTATTAACAGATAAATTCTTCTTTTTTCGCTTTTGCCGATTCCATTTCCGCCTTGGTCTGCTCGTAGCCTTTTCTGCCGAGCAAAGCATAGGTCGCGTTTTTGCCGGCTTCCACGCCCGGCTGATTGAAGGTGTCGATTTCCAGCATTTCGCCGCAGAACGCCGTTTCCATTTCATAAAAATACAAAAGTTCGCCCACGGTAAACGCGTTGACTTCCGGCAGATAGATCGTTCTGTTTAATCTCTGCGAAACGGTGAGGGCGTATTCCGTAGCCACTCTTTCCGCCTGGATCAGTTCGTTCATCGTATGTCCGCAGAGGAAGTTGACGTCGGGAATATCCTTGCAGCCGTCGGCGATTTTTACCGATTCGCGGTAATCGTCCACGGCGAGGAAAGTTACGACCTTATCGAAAGGCCCCTCCCTGTAAAGTTGCACCTGCGAGTGCTGATCCGTTACGCCGAGCGCCTTGACGGGCGTCTGCCCCGCATACACCTTGTTGCCGTTGAAATCGTCCGCCTTGCCGAGGCTTTCCGCCCACAGCTGGCAATACCAGTCGGACATATAGCGGAGGGAATCCGCATAAGGCATCATGACCGAAATATTTTTGCCTTTCTGCATGGAGATATAGGAAAGCACCGCGGACATGAGCGCGGGATTCTTTTTATAGTTCTTTTCCTTGCAGAGCTTGTCCATGAAAGCCGCGCCCGCGAGCATCTGCTTGATGTCGATACCCGTTGCCGCCGCGGGAAGAAGTCCTACGGGGCAAAGTTCGGAAAATCTGCCGCCCACGCCGTCGGGAATATAAAAGGTTTTAAATCCTTCCGCCTTGGCGAGCTTGATGAGATTGCCCTTGCTTTCCGAAGTGGTGGCGATGATATGATCTTTCGCCTTGTCGCCGAGTTCCTTTTTCAGAATGTCGTAGACGATAAGATACTGCGACATCGTTTCGCTGGTGGAACCGCTCTTGGTAATGACGTTGAACATCGTCTTTTTCACGTCGATCACGTCGAGCAGCGCCTTCATTCTTTCGGGATCGACGTTGTCTTCCACGTAGAACTTGGGGCCCTTGCGCTTTGCTTTGGGCAGATCGTTATAGTGCAGGTGGTTGAGCGCCTGCATCACCGCGATGGGACCGAGCGCCGAACCGCCGATACCCAGCACCACGAAATAATCGAAATTCTTCTTGATATCCTTTGCCGTAGCCAGAATGTCCGCCACGACGTCTTTTTGGTTGTACGGAAGTTCCGTCCAGCCCATCATGCCCGTGCCGCGCTTTTCCTGCACGCGCGAAAACGCCGTTGCCGCAAGGTCTTTCTTTGCGCGGATTTCCGCCGCCGAAATGCCCTGTTTGCTGCCGACGAATTCGTCGGTCATATTGTTGTAGTCCATTCTTAAACGCATGGACTTCTGCCATTTTACGTTGAGATATTTTGCTTTCATGTAAAGCTCCTTTTTTGCTTCTGAATCATCATATATTTTAATATAAAAAACTGCCGTTGTCAATACTAATTTTGTTATTTTTTGTCAATTAGGGTACAAAATCTGCAATTTTTTTCTTTTTCGAAAAATTGTTGAAAATTATGTTTTTTATTATCGGATTCTGTGAAATTATTCGCTGTGAAATTGTGAAATTTTTACGCAAAAAAACGCGCCCGCCTTTCCAAGTGAAAGGCGGGCGCAATGCAACCCTTAAAAACCGGGGCAAGCTTTAAAAAATCTTCGCCGCAAGGTCATTTAAATAATCCACGCTTTCCTTGAGCTCCTTTTCTTCGCCGTAGTCGCCCTGATACGCTTCCACAAGCATGGCTCCGTCGAAAGCGGCGTCCTTCAGCCGACGAAACAGCTCTGAAAAGTCAAACGTGCCTTTACCCGGCAGACACATCTTTCCGTTTTCATCGATATCGGAAAGGTGCACCGTGACGATGTTGCCGCGCATATCGTCTATGTAATCGCCGTAAAACACCCCGCTCTGCCGTGCCTGCTTGATATCCAGCACGCCTTTGAGCTGCGGACACCGCGCCTTGACTTCCTTGAAAAAACCCTTGAAGTTATAATAGCACCAGTGTACGTTTTCATAGCTGAGCGTTACGCCGTATCTTTTGCAAAGATCGATAATCCTTTGCGTTACGGCGGCGATTTTATCGTAATCGAGTTTGACCGGCGTTTTTTTCAGGCGCGCCACACCGTGAAACGTGTAATATTGCGCGCCGATTTCCCGCGCCGCTTCCAGCGCGCCGGCAAGCATTTCGAAAGAATCTTCCGCCGCGCGGGGATTCACGCTGTAAAGCTGCGGCTCAAACTGGGTTGTGAGCGTATGGAAAGAATGCACTTTTGTTTTACCGCTCATGCGCGAGCGAAGCAATTTTCCGAAATTCCCGTTATACTCCCTGTATGTCGATAAAAACACCTCGGTAACGGGAAACTGCTCTTCGCAAAGATATTCGAGCGCGTCCTCCGTGCTTTTACGTACGAAGAGCGACGCCGTGGAAACGCCGATATCCATATTACACTTACACTTCGGGATCGATCAGGCCGAGATCGCCGTCCTCCCTCTTATAAAGTACTTTTATGCTCTGCGATTTCAGATCGAAGAAGATGAAGAAGGAATGGCCGAGCATATCCATTTCTTCAATGGCTTCCTGTACCAGCATGGGCTTTAATTTGAAGGTCTTTTCCTTGACGATACGGTCGCTGTAAACAACCTCCTCGTTTTCGGGCTGATAGACCCTTTGTTCTTTGAACGCATTGTTTTTCTGCGCCTTGTCGAATTTGGTGCGGTACTTTCTGATCTGCCCTTCGATCTTGGGCAAAATCTTATCGATATTGTCGTAAAAATTATCGCTCGTCACCTGCGCGCGGATCAGCCGCCCCTGATAATCGAGCTGTATTTCCGTTTTTAAGGAGACGTTTTCCTTTTTGAAATACACTTTGCACGCCGTATCGGATGTTTCGAAATATTTGTCGAGTTTTTCCAGCTTTTGTTCGACAACTTTTTTCAAATGATCGCTCGCCTGATAATTTCTTTCAATAATCTCGATATTCATAGATTATCCTCCTTAAAATATTTCGGGAGTTTTCCCCTTTACAATATTATTCGACGCCGAAACGCCTTTTTCCTTTTTTTATTTGCGCGAAGAAAATACGAGCCCCGAAGAAGAGCAGTCCACCGTGACCGTCTCGCCTTCCAAAATATTGCCCTTGAGCACCTCTTCAGACAGTCTGTCTTCCACGAGTTTTTGGATATTTCGCTTGAGCGGGCGTGCGCCGTATTCGTTGTCGTACCCGCTTTCCGTGATATAATCGAGAGCGGAACGGGTAACTTTGAGCGAAACCCCCATATTTTCCAGACGCTTGCCCAGCCCGTCGAGCAGAATGGAAACGATTTTCTCCGCGTCCTCTTTGCCGAGCTTGGAAAATACGACGATATCGTCCACGCGGTTCAAAAATTCCGGTCTAAACCGCTCTTTCAGTGACTCCTTTATCCTATCACTCATTCTCTCGTACTCGTCGGCGGGCGAAGAGCCGCCGAACCCCAGCGAGGAAACGCTCTTCACTTCCGACGCGCCGACGTTGGACGTCATGATGATGATGGTGTTTTTGAAATTC
>CALVXL010000144.1 GCA_944369635.1 uncultured Clostridia bacterium | reverse complement strand
GGGTGAATAAAATGCCGCCTTTATTACCCGTCTCTTTGCCGATCAGACAGCCGTTTTCCATTTTCCATTCCCCGCCCATGACCATCCAGTCTTTTTCCCAGTTTTCGTCGGGCAGGCTTTTCATGATGATTTTACTTTTTTCAAAAAAAATTTTTTTGCCGATCAGTATGATGTCTTTCATCCATTTTCCCTCTCTTTTAACTTATTGGTTGTTCTGTATTTTTTTTGTGTTCTGTAATAGGTGGAAGAGGATGCAAAGCCGCAATCCGCGCGGATATTTTCCAGCGGCGGTGCTTCCTGTACCGTCTTGATTTCGGTTTGCAAAGTCTGAAAACGGAGTGCATTGATATACGTTCTCAGGTTTTGTCCGATATTTTTATTGAAAAGTTTGGATATGTAATATTTGTTGTAATTGAATTTATTGGCGATTTTTTCGAGAGTGATGTTTTCCTTATAATGTTCGTTGATGTATTTTAATATAGCGATCAGCGCCTTGATGTTTTTATCGTGTTCTTTTTTCGGAACGAGCTTATATTTGAGCAACTGTCCGATAATGATGTCCGTAATGCCTTTTTCGGTGTACTTGTTTTTGTAAGGATGCGTGATTCTGTCGGTGTTTTCCGTATCCTTGTTCAAAAGAAAAAGTTCCAAAATGGGGAGAATCACGTTTTTATTGTATTCAACGTCCTTTAAGGTGGGCTCAAAAAACTGTTTTTGGAACAGATCGATAAAATCGTCCATCAGAAAGCTCGGGATGATGACGACGATGGCGGTGGAATCGCCTTCCAAATCCGCTATGGAATGCGGGGCGAAACTGTCCGCGCAAAAGATATGGTGCGGCTTTAAGATAATGACGTCTTCATAGGAAGTGATTTTCAGTTTTCCCGAAAGCAGGTAGATAAATTCCAGACATCTGTGAAAATGATTGTCGATGCCGAGCTTTTTGTCGTACCAGATAGTGAGTTCCGAAAGTTGGTCGTTTGCCGATTCGTAATAGCTCATAATTCCTCCTATAAACACAATTTTTGGTATTATAACATAAAAAATTTAATCAGTCAATAGGCGCGTATACTATTATTAGTTTAAAAGCACGCCAATTTTTGACAGTTTTTTACCAAGTTTATTTTAAAAAAGCTATTGCGTGTCGAAAATTGTTATTGTATAATAAAACAAAAAACACCCGCCGAAAGCGGCGGGAAGCGCGGTAAGGAAGGCGGCCTTCTTTACGTTTGCACCGCAAACGAGAACGCCTTTTAATCTGAGATAACGACGAGGAGGAAACTGTATTTGAAAAAAGAAAGGTCGCAGCGTTCCAGGGAACTGGAGTTTGTCTGCGTGATGATGGCTTTGCCCGTAACGGGTTTTATCGTATTCTGGCTGATCGTCAACATCAATTCGATTTTGTTTGCTTTTCAGCAGATCGATCCTTTGACGGGCGGCACGCGGTGGACGTTTGAAAACTTTGTGATGTTTTATGAGGACATCATTGTCAACGATACGATTCTCGGCGCGTTGAAAAACACAATGATATTTTTTTCCGCGAATTTATTCATCGGCATGCCGGTTTCTTATTTGCTTTGCTATTTCCTTTACAAACGCGTGTTCGGTTACCGTTTTTACAGATTCGTCTTCTATCTGCCTTCCATCATCAGCGAGGCGGTGCTGGTTATTTTGTTCAAGCAGATCATTTCGGCAAAGGGGCCGATCGGCGTATTTCTTTACAACCAGACGGGCATGTATTTCCCTTTTCTGAAAGATAGCCGCTACGCTCTCAAAACCATTTTGACTTATTCGCTCCTGATGGGATTCGGCGGCAACATCGTGTTGCTTTCGGGAGCGATGTCGCAGGTTGACAAGGAAATCATCGAGGCGGCGCGTATCGACGGAGTCGGGCTGTTTCGCGAAATGGGCAACATCGTGTTCCCGCTGACCTGGCCGACTTTTTCCACGTTGTTGCTCTTCACCTTCGTCAGTCTTTTTGCGGCGAGCGGACCGGTGCTGTTGTTTACGAAAGGAGAATATCAGACGCGGACGATATCTTACTGGATATACGAGCAAGTATATTTTTCCAAACAGCTATATTATCCGTCGGCGGTCGGGTTGGTGTTCACGCTTATCGGCACGCCCATCGCGCTGGGTATCAAAAAAATCAACAGCCTGATTATTCCGGACGTGGAGGATTGACATGAAAAAAACATTGGGCGAAAAAATTATTTTCGCAATCGTATCGATTATATTTCTCGTATACGCGCTGGTGATTTTGTATCCTTTCTTTTTCGCGATCATGTCTTCTCTCAAAGAAAACGGAAGGGCGTACATAAACGACAGCGTCAGCCTGCCGTGGCCGATGTATTTCGGCAATTACGTAAAGGCGTTTAAAGAGCTTGAGGTTTCCAACAACAATTTTTTTCAGATGGTTTTCAATACGATCTGGTATGCGGGCGGATGCACCGTGCTTGAAATATTGTCCTCTTCTGCCATCGCGTATTGCGTATGCAGATATAAGTTTAAGCTGAGAAACTTTTTCTACGGGCTATCCGTTTTCATCATGATTATTCCCATATACGGCGCTTTGCCGTCTTCTTACAGGCTTTTTTCGATATTGGGACTTATCGACAGTCGCTTTTACATCGTCAGCGCCATCAACGGGTTCGGGTTCAGTTTCCTGATTCTTTACGCGTATTATAAGGGCGTGTCGTGGAACTACGCCGAAGCGGCGTTTATCGACGGCGCAAGTCACTACAGCGTGTTTTTCAAAATTATGCAGCCTATGGCCATGCCGTCGGTTACCGCCATCGCTATTATGAGCTTCGTGGGACTATGGAACGACTACAGCGCGCCGCTTTTGTTCATGCCGAACCTTCCCACCCTCGCTTCGGGGTTGGTGCTCTACGAAAAGGAAACGCAGTATATGGCGAACCAGCCCATATATTTTGCCGGGGCGATCATTTCCATTATTCCGGTCGTTACGATATTTATCGTCTTTCAGAATACCATTATGCAAAACGTTTATGCCGGCGGACTGAAAGGTTAAAAATTAAAGGAGAAAAAGATGAGAAAAGCAGGAAAAAAGGTAAGTTTGATATTGGCGTTCGTTCTGACGCTCGGTATGTCTGCGGGGTTATTTTCCGCGTGCGGGAATCGGGCGGACGCGGAAGGCGTTTTGAATATCTACATTCACAACGCCGGTTACGGTACGGATTTCGTCGAGCCGCTCGGAAAGATTTTCAAAGAGAAGACGGGGATCGAAGTGAAGATGTCGGCCGTTGCGGATAACGCCGATTTGTTCACGCAGCTCGAATCGGGCGTGAGCAAAGCCGACCTGCTGTTCAGCAGCAATTCGGTGGACTATTATACTTACATACAAAAGACGATCGGCGGGCAAACTTATCCTTGTTTGTTGGAAGATCTGACGGATATTTACAAGGCGAACGTTCCGGGCGAGGATGTTACGCTGGAAGAAAAGATGTACGATGAATATCTTGCGCACAACGCCACGGTAAAGGACGGCGAAACGAAATATTATTCCGTTCCCTGGATCAGCGGGCTGAACGGGATTCTCATCAACGGCGAAACGTGGAACGACGCCTGGAAAGAACCGCGTACCACGAACGAACTCCTCGAACTCTGCGACACCATCAAGGCCGCGGGACAGATGCCCTTCATCTACTGTTTGGAGAACAGTTACTGGGGAACTGCGATCACTCCCGCTTGGGCGGCGCAGTACATGGGAGAAGACGAGGTCGCGCTCTTTAACGAAGGAAAGGACATTCAGGGCAGACAGTACGTACCGGAGATCCTCAATTATCAGGGTTTTCTGGAAGCTATAAAGGTGGTCGGCGATCTGCTCGACGCCGATAAAAACTATATGCACCCGTACAGCATGTCTCTGGACTTCACCTCTGTGCAGAACGTATTTCTGGAAGGGGCGGAACAGGACGGCAACATCGTGATGATGCCCAACGGCGACTGGCTGGAAAGGGAAATGTCGGCAAACTACGGCAAGGACGAATGCGATATCCGTTTTATCTCTCTGCCCGTCATCAGTTCGCTCGGCACGAAACTCGGCATTACCGAGGACGAACTTTGCTCCATCATCGATTACATCGACGGAAAGACGACCGTCGAACCGAACTTTGCTTCGACAAAGGGGCTGGAGAAGCAGGAAGTGCTCGACGCTGTTACTTACGCAAGAAAACTCAATCCCGCATACAGCTACGAGCATGAAGCGTTTATTCCCGTTTATGCGCAGGATAAGGAAGAGGCAAAACAGTTTTTACAGTTCCTGGCGAGCGACGAAGGGATTGAAGCGTTCGTGAGAGAATCGGGCGGGTATACCTTGCCTTACGATTATGACTATCTTAATTCCGAGGCGACGAAAAACGAGTTCAGCGCTTTCCAGAAAAGCGCGTTGGAGATCATCGGCAAATCCCGGATTTTCGAATTTGAAATGAAGGACAGAATTTTTGCCGTCGGCGGCGTGAAGATCCCGGGAACGAATATTTCCACTTTTTACGAAACTTATTTATCCGCCAACAAATCGACCGTGGATTATAAGTCTGCGGAGGATGTGTTCGCCGACGATTATAACTTCGTCAAGAACCGCTGGACGCTGATCAAAACCAACGCCGGTATCGCTTAATGGGGAAAAAGATGAAAAAGAGTAATAAAATACTTTTGTTTTTGGTGCTTGCGATATACGTTGTCGGTATTTTCGGCGCTTGCAAGAAAGAAGACGGGAAATTTTCCGGAGAAATACGAAGCACCTATGCTACGTTCAAAGTCATGCAAAACGACGACGATTTCGTCGATCTGGGCGAAAAGCTCGTTGTAGATATGGCGAAAAACGAAACGGAGGGCGCGCAGCTTGTCGTCACGCCCGACAAGGACGTTTCGTCATACTCTGTAAAAACTTCCGACCTCGTCAACGGGAACGGGACAATTTTTCCGAAAGAGCAGATTTCCGTCTACGTGCAGACCTATCTCAATATTACCGAAAAGACCAGCATGCAGACCAACGACGCTTATCCCGTCGGCATGATTCCTGATATGCTCTTACCCATCGGATTGGCGAAAGCGGAGGAGCTGAAAATTTCCGCGGGCAACAATCAGAGCATCACTTTTGAATTCACCACTTACGAAAGTACGGAGGCGGGCGTATACACGGGGAGCGTTACCTTGATTCTGGGGCAAACGGAAAAAGAAATCCCCGTTACGCTCAACGTATACGACGTTACCATAGATCAAATGTACGGCAAAACCTGTTTCGGACTTTCTCCTACCTATCTTATGATGGGCGAACTCAACAGTCGCTGGGATATGTACGTCAACTACTACGAGACCATGCTCAACGACTATAAAATCTGCGCGACCTTTGTGCCTTATTACGACGTCAGCGCGGAAGTGTGGGCGGAAAACGTGGTGAAATATTACGATAATCCGAATTTCACGTCGTTTTCCATTCCGTATTACAGCCAGATGATGGGCGAGCCCAAGGAAATGAATTACGAACTTTTCCAGGATTATCTCTATGCGCTGGCGCAGAAGTGTACCAAGGAAAAGATTCTTTTCGACAAGGCGTATATCTATCTCCAGCCCAACGACGAACCGAATTCGGCGGAAGATTATGCGCACGTGGAAAGCGTGATAGACGATATCAATATGTCGAAGGAAAAGGTTTTTGAGCGCCTTTGCGAAGAAAATTTCTTCGGCGGCGATCAAGAATACGAAGAAGCGTTCCGCCAATCCTTTTATTATTTTGAAAACGTCGTAACGTGTTCGTATAACGACGAACTCGGCGACATTATTTCCGGATATTGTCCGCATGTGGAATTTTACAACACCGTCGCGGGCAGAGAACAGTACGCCAAGTCTGCGGAGATTAGTAAGGGGGAAAAGTGGTTTTATACCGCGATGGAACTTTATCCCTATCCCAGTTGCGCCATCGACGATTACGCCATCGGCAACAGAATATTGCATTGGATGCAGAAGGCTTACGACATCGAAGGGTATCTTTATTACGACGTGGCGATCTACAACAACTTCATCACGGGCGAGATGCTCGATCCCTACGCCGACCCCGTGCGCTTTTCCAACAAAAGCGGCGGTTATCCCGGCGACGGATATATCTTCTATCCGACGATAAAATACGGCGCGGAAAAACCGATCGGCTCGCTCAGGGCTGTGGCGTACCGCCGCCGCCAAAAGGAGAATCAATATTTTTTTCATATTCCTTTTCCCCCTTAACGCAACGTATATGTCATACCGAAGATGCTC
>CALVXL010000143.1 GCA_944369635.1 uncultured Clostridia bacterium | reverse complement strand
GGCGTACGGCGGGGCGGGAATCACGTTCACGCTGGCGGGCGGGTGCACGAGATGCCTTTCGCAGACGGAAAAGAGCTTTACCGTTTCCATGGCGGAAGAATTTTCTTCCGACGGCGCGGAAGAGGCGTACGAATACCGCTCGGATAAGGTGGATCTGACTAAAGCGGTGGACGATAAACTGATTCTGGAAATGCCGCTGGCGTTCGTTTGCGGCGAGGACTGCAAGGGCGTGCAAATTTAAGTTTTCAGCGCAATAGGATAAAAGAGGTGTAGAAAAATGGCTGTTCAAAAGAGTAAAACTTCGAAACAAAGAACAAATAAGAGATGGGCTAACTTCAAAGTAGCCGCTCCCACGCTGACGGAATGCCCGCAGTGCCACGAGCTGAAAGTTCCGCACCAGGTCTGCAAGAAATGCGGTTATTATGACGGCGTGCAGGTCGTGACGGAAAAAGAAAAGAAAGAAGATTGATCTTTCTTTCATCGGCAATCATTAGGCGGATAGATTCTATCCGCTTTTTGCGTTTTAAAGTTTTTTACGGCGGTATAAAAGCAACGGGCGGAAAGGTCTTTACCTTTCCGCCCGTTTTATTTACACAGCATAATTAAACCCCAGACGGTCAATGCCCCGCCGAAGAGAGATAGTCCGACGGAAGGAAGGGAAAGTCCCCAAAAAAGTATTAGCCCGCCGATGAACGTCAGAAATCCCCATCCGCCTTTACTTTTTTTTGTTGGAGCGGTCGGTGCGGACGCGTTTGAAGATTGCGTTAATAAGCACGATATTTTTCCTAGAATTTTGTTTTTTTCTTCTTGAGACAATTTAGAGTTTTTCACTTGTGCTGCAAAAGCTGTTGCGATTTTTTTTCTTGAATAAAGCATTGCGTTTGCAATGAATTTTAAATTTGATGCTTCCGTAAACTCGCTTGTACCGTTGCTTTGCTGGGAAATTATATTCACAATCGCAGATGTTTTGCTTAATTTGGCACTGTATAAAACGTTTTTTATCGAATGAATATCGCCGATATATTGAGCCATAACGTCGTATGTCTGATATAAAACATCGCTCGACAATTCGAGGAGAGAAATGTTTTTAAGTATTACGTCTACCAGTTTGCTTACGTTGTCTTGCGTTTCCATTTTCAGCACCAGCGCATGGATGAACGTCGCGCATGTTTCGGCGTCGATATTTCCGCATTCCTTGTCAAGGTATTTTCTCAAAGGTTCTTCTCTGAACTCCAAAAAGGGCAAATCTTCGTTGTAAGAAATACAGAAATCGCAATCGTAAATCATCTGCGCAAGGGAATTTTCGGGATTGGTGTCCATAACTTTCAACGCGCGCTCTTTTAAGTATTCTAAATCGAGGTTATTCAGCAACATCAGTAAGACTTTGCATTGCTTTTTTTCTTTTTCGAACTCGCTTTCGCCGTAATAATAATTTACTTGGTTTGCAATGTTCGTAACGTTGTTATACAGGTTTATGGCTTTTTCTACGATAAAAGCCGTGTTGCAATGTGGACAAATTCCCGCTTCCTTAGAATCATCTACTTCGATGTTTGCTCCGCATTGCGTACATTTTGCCGCAACTAAACCCATTTTCAGTCATCCTCCACGTATCAAATATCCCATATCGGGATATTTTAATTATACCATATTGGTATAATCGTGTCAAGGAGATTTTTTAAGCGTGCGATTGAAAGAGTTGAGAAAACAAAAGAAGGTTTCGCAATTAAAACTTGCGATAGATTTGTCCATGAATCAGAATACGATAAGCCGTTATGAAACAGGGGAGCGTGAAGCCGATTACGCTACGCTCATAGCGATAGCGGATTATTTTAATGTTTCTATCGACTACTTATTGGAAAGAACGGATAATCCGGTAATGAACAAGTAAAGATTTTTTGCTGTTGCAATAAAAAGCGGCTGTTTGATCTTAACGGCATTCTATTTCAGAACTTGTAATGAATATTTTTTATATAAGTCCTGTTTATTGCGATAATGACATCCCCCCCGAAAGTTCGGGGGGGATGTAGATTCCATGCTGTAAAACTCTTTTATTGGTGTCAAAGCCTTGCTTTCAAAGCTGAACGTTTTTTTCGGATTTTCTTTTCAAGCGGGCTTCGCGCCGTTCCACGCGGTTGCCGACGAGGGCGACGATCGCGCCGATGAAAAGGTAAGCATAAAAACACAAAAGGCGCCAAACGATCATGCCGGTAAACCCGAGACCGCACGCAAGGTTCGTCTTGAAAATAAAGTAGAAGGAAAGCTCGCTTGCGCCTGCGTTGCCCGGGGTGGGGATAAAGGAAACGGACGCGTATAAAATGATGACGATCTGTACCATTTTCAGCCATTCGAGAAAGCCGTTGGCGGGAATGTCGTAGTCGAACGTTTTCAATACAAAATAAGCGATGGACGCCATCGCCAGATGCGAGGCAAACGAGCTGAGCGCGGCGAGTATGAGCGTTATTTTGTTTTTGCCTATATTTTTAAGGCAGGCGGCGTTTTGTCCGATAATGCCCATGGCTTTTTCCGCCGTCTTTTCGGGGTTTTTCAAAAGCTTGATTTTGCCGCCGAAACGGATGATCGCCGTGACGATTTTCGTGGTGGTTTTCGGCATGATGGAAAACACCACTACGAGCACCGGCACCAGCAGATAGGACAGAATGCCGACGATTGACATCGCCTGCGTCGCGGTGGGCAATACGTGAAAACTGAATATCAGACTCAAGATACACAGGATGATAAAGCAGAATTGCTGCAGCAAAAAACTGCTTACGACCACTGCGGTGGAGGTTCCCGCGTCCACATCGTGTTTTGTCAGAAGATATGCCGCGAAGGGCTGTCCGCCCGACCCGAAGGGCGTGACGTAATCGTAAAATTTTGTGATGACGGCGGTTTCCGCCGTAAGAAGCAGGCGGAATTGCTTTTTGAAACCGTAAAATACCAGCGTGGTTCTCAGCCAGTCGAATACCAAAACGAGCAGGCAGGAACAAACGGCCAGCACCAGATACAGCCAGTTACGGCCGACGATGGATAAAATGGTTTTGAAAGGCAACGTCTCGTCGTTTCCCGCGAAATCGTTGACGGCGGTTACGGCGATACTTGCCGCGCAGATGAGAAAAAAGATCGCAAAAAATACGATTTTTTTCTTTCCCGAATGTTTTTCGGGCGGACTGATTTCCGTCTTGATGCGCTCATCGCCGCAATCCGCGTCAGCGCGCGGTTGGGCGCACGTCTTTTCGGCGCTTTGCTCGGGCGTACCGTGGGGAACGGCGCCGTTCGGCTCCGTTTCTGACGAAAATTTCTTGTCTTTCTTCTCCATAAATCAAATGCTTTCCACTTTTACTTTTATTTTTGCGGTTTCTTCCGCGGAAATTCTCACTTCCAGCGTAAAGACGCCGGGCGATTTGATCGGCGTATTTAATATTATTT
>CALVXL010000142.1 GCA_944369635.1 uncultured Clostridia bacterium | reverse complement strand
TTTCGAGCTTATCAAAGCGGCGGAAGGGGAGATTGTTGCGGATAAAATAATTTATACGGCGCAGGAAAACCCCTCGTTCACCGTAAGCGTTACACCGGAACTCGGTTATAAAGTGGAAATTCGTCAGAACGGCGAGACGATAGCTACGCTGGAACAAATCGACGGCAAATACGTTTGGGAAGGTAATAAGGCGGAAGGTAAGTACGAGGCGGTCATCGTCCTTACGGAAAACGGATATAAGCTCGACGGGGATTTTTCCGTGGCGGTCTACTTTTCGGAAATAGTCGATGCCAACGTCATCTTTGATCCGACGGCGGAAAATATGGCGGCGCAAATCGCCTCGGGCACGACTTTTTCCATGGAAGTCAAACCCGGCGATCCCGATGCGGCATATAGCGGCGATTACGTGAGCTTTACTACAACGACAACGGGGTCGAAGTGGCATAATATCGGGCTTACGGCGAAGTCGGCGCTGGAAACTTACAGTATCTACGATGTTGTTGAAATATGGCTGTACGCCGATGCGGCGGACGGCACGGAAGTAAGTTTCAGTTTCTTTAACAATCTGACTTATAATTATCGCTTTATGTCAGATACCTGGACGAAAATCACCATCGATATGGATGATTTTATTGCTCAGATGAGCGTAAACAGCGCAAAGTTTCTGCCGTTCAACACCAATAATCCGAACAGTACGAACCATGCGTCTCTTACGGAACTCAGACTCGGTGCGATTTACGCAAAATAAACGCAGTAGATTTCGCAATAACAAAGGTTTTTTGCGATGGTAGAAACAACCGACGCGGTCATCGCGGATTATTAAGAAATGTTTCATTTTTTAATGCTAATGCGAAAGAGCTCGGAAACACTAAAATAAGTTCAACCGTCTTAAGCCGGTCATCGAAATTATATCATTATGGTTGTCTGTCCGACTGCAATATTGCAGTCGGACAGTAAAAAGGAAGAGCTATGAAAAAGAAAATCGCGATATTGGGATACGGGCTACGCGGATGTATTTACGCGGGATATACGCTAAAGTATCCGCAGGAATTTGAAGTGACAGCGATTATTGACAGCAATCCGGACAGGCTCAATCTTGCCCGCGCGCTTTTCGATTGTCCCGTTTATGAAGATTACAAGGCATTTTTGAAAGATCATATCGCGGCGGATATCGTTGCTATCTGTACACAGGACGCGCAACATCGGGAGCATGCCGAGGAATGCATGAAGGCGGGATATGATCTGCTTTTGGAAAAGCCGATTGCCGCGACATACGAAGATTGTTTGAAAATATCCGCGGCAGCGGAAAAATACAAACGGCGCGTCATTGTATGCCATGTTTTGCGGTACACTCCGTTTTATAAAAAAATCAAGGAGATCATCGATTCGGGAAAGATTGGAAATATCATTACGCTTTGCGCCACGGAAAACGTGGGGTATTATCATCAGGCACACTCCTTTGTGCGCGGACCTTGGCGAAACAGCGAGCAAAGCAGTCCCATGATTTTGGCAAAGTGTTGCCACGATCTGGATATTATCCGCTGGCTGATAGGGGAAAAGTGCAAAGAAATATCTTCTTTCGGAGCTTTGAGCTTTTTTACCCCGGAAAACGCGCCCGAAAACGCCGCGGCGTACTGTTCCGATTGCAAAGTTTCCAATTGCGTTTATAATGCGCAAAAGATATACGAACAGCACGAATGGATGGCAAATTATTTTATGAGCGGGGAGAAAACTCCGCAGAGGATAGCCCGATATTTAAGGCACACCCAATACGATAAATGCGTATTTAAAACGGATAACAATGTAGTGGACCATCAGGTTACCATTATGAAATTTGACAAAGATAAAACCGCTATGCATCAGATGACTGCATTCAGCAAGGAAATTTACCGCGACATCAAAATACACGGAACAAAGGCGGAACTTTTCGGACTGATGGAGGAAAACTATCTGGAAATTCGGCCGTTTGCAGGGGATGTGGAAAAAATCACGTTGAATCCGCAAATCGAGTACGGTAATCACGGAGGCGGAGACGCGGGCTTGATGCACGATTTGTATCGCGCGCTCAACGGTGAAGCGACGGAGGGGATCAGTTTTCTCGATGTTTCTTTGGACAGTCATAAGATGGCCTTTTTTGCCGAACGATCCCGCCTGCAGGATAAAACGCTGGAAATGTAATTACTTAAAAATCGAAATTGTAAAATTAACAAAATGGGTTAAGTTAAAACGGAAAAGCACAAGCTGAACGCTTGTGCTTTTCATTATTGGAGAGAAACAGAAAAAGAACCTGAATCGTATGCGCGATTCAGGTTCTTTATGGTAGAGACAGTAGGACTCGAACCCCGAAAAATACAAAAAAAATATAAATAAACCGCTGTCGATTTTTCTTTTATGTACACCCCGAAAGCCCCAAAAATTCAAAAAATTTATATCCCGCCACTTTAAAAAAGACATTAGGATTTTCCCCAGGCTTCGCTAAAAAGTCGCGGTCAGTCAACTGACCGCGTGCGGGGCTATTTTCGCATACTTTTTTATCGTTCGGCGCGATACTGTCGCGCCGATGAGCCGAACCGCGCAAAACAAGCCATTACTATTTGTTGAAAAAGGAGTGGCAAAAAATTGCCTTCGTACCTACGGCAATTTTTTGAAGAAATCGGAATCAACACTATTTTTTTTAAACAATTTTTTCCGCCGCCTTGATTTTCTCCCACAAACGCAAAAACGGGAAAAAATATTGCCTACGCCGACGGGGGCGGACGGTGGCAGGAAGCGGCGGCGAGCCGCCCGCAATTCCTGCCAGCTCGTCCCGTCCCCGTCTTTGCCCCTTTCGGGGCGCTTTGGCAAATTTTTTCTTTTTCCGTTTTTGCTGGCTATAAAACAACATCGGCCGCCCGCGGTCGCGTGGGCGTTTCGGTTTCCTGTTTTTCGGCGGGTGCTCGGCTGGATCGTCGTGCTGACGGTGCAGGGGACGGGGAAATCCAAACGGCCGCCCGATCTATTTCAATCCGCTTTTCGCTATGCAGGGGGAAAGGGAACTGCCTGGCGAAAGGGCTTCTAGGTCTTAACCTCTCGCGCGTGCGCGCGCGTATATTTATACTCTATCTTTTATTTAAACTATTATTTGTGTATCATTTTGATACACTACGCGCGTATGTATCATTTTGATACAGTTTATATTTCATTTTGATACGGTTTTTGCGCCTCTTTTTCAAATACTGTATCATTTTGATACACTACGCGGGCGCACGCGTGCGCGTAGTATATCATTTTGATACGGTTTATTTGCGGTTACTGTATCTTTTTGATACGGTATTGATTATTCAGAAAAAAGAAAAACGACAGTAAAA
>CALVXL010000141.1 GCA_944369635.1 uncultured Clostridia bacterium | reverse complement strand
CGATCGCTTTCATCAGATCGCCACATCGATTTTATCTTCCAGATTGGTGAAATTATAATTTTCAAGCGCGAAATCGTCCACCGTGAAATAGTAAAAGTTTTTGATTTCCTTATTCATTACGAATTTCGGTGCGTCGTATACGGGATTTTGCATGATTTTTTCCACAATGGGAATATGCCGATCGTATAAATGCGCGTCCGCGATGACGTGCACAAGCTCACCGACCTTCAAGCCGGAAACCTGCGCAAACATATGCATCAGCACGGCATACTGCACCACGTTCCAGTTGTTTGCCGTAAGCACGTCGTTACTGCGCTGATTGAGTATCCCGTTCAGCGTATCGCCCGAAACGTTGAACGTCATGGAATACGCGCACGGATACAAGTGCATTTCGTGCAGATCTTCAAAATTATAGATATTCGTCAGTATTCTGCGGGAAGACGGGTTGTTTTTCAGATCGAAAAGCACGCGATCCACCTGATCGAACGCCCCTTCGGCATAAATGCTCTTTTTGCCGAGCTGATAGCCGTAAGCCTTGCCGATGGAGCCGCTTTCGTCCGCCCAGCTGTCCCATATATGGGAATGTAGATCGTGAATATTATTCGACTTTTTCTGCCAGATCCACAAAATTTCATCGATACAGCTTTTAAACGCCGTACGGCGCAGCGTTAAAATAGGAAATTCCTTTTGCAGATCGTAACGGTTTACGACGCCGAATTTTTTAACCGTATGCGCTTTTGTCCCGTCCGCCCAATGCGGGCGTACGGGCAGATCTTTATCCGAAAAACCGTTGTCTATTATGTCTCTGCAATTCGCTATAAACACTTTATCCGCGTAACTCATACCATCCTCCGTGTTAGACATATGTCTATTAATTTACTTAAATTAAAATTCGTCGTTTAACAAACTTCTAAAAAGCGTCTTTCGTCTGTTTTCTCCACCGATTTGCGATAAATCGCATGCTGAGGCATTTCGGAACGATTTTCATAATAAAGTATAAAAACTTATTGAAAAAACCCGGCACAAAAACCGCTTTGTTTTTCTTTACGGCTTTCAAACTCCTTTCGGCAACGTATTGAGGGGATTTACTGGAAAGTTTTCCCCAAAGTCCTTGATTTTTGATATCGGCAACGATATCCGGACGGGTGGGCACGCCGCCGGGCAAAACCGTAGTTACCTTTACGCCTTGCTTTTTCAGCTCCAGCCGAAGCGAAGTAAAAAACGAAGTGAGCGCGGCTTTTGTCGCGCTGTACAACGCGAAATACGGCATAGGCGTCACGCCGGACATACTCGATATCGTTACGATTTCCTTTAACGGCGCGCCGCGGGACAACAACGCGTGCGTGAGAGAAATAGTCGCTTCCACATTCACGCGGATTTGAAAGACGACTTTTTCCTGCGTGTAGCTTTCAAAAGCTTTCTGAATGTCCACGCCCGCCACGTTGATAATCCTTTCGAATTTTATTTCCTTTTCATCGATAAAGGAAAGCATTTTCGCCCGTTCCGCCGATTCGGTCAGCTGACAAGGACAGATTTCGATTTGCAACGCGGGAAAACGATTCAATATCTCGCTGCGGAGCGTTTCCAGCTTTTCCTGCGAACGCCCCGTCAAAAAAAGATTGTAATTTTCCTTTGCACAGCAATAGGCGAACGCTTTGCCGATGCCGCCCGTTGCGCCGGAAATAAAAGTATATACCATATATTGATTATAACAAATCCGCGGGGAAATGTCGATAGTTTTCCGATAAATTCACCGCCGCAGGCAAAACTTTGTTTTTTGCCTGAGGCGGACAGACAGCCATAAAAGTACAACGAATTTCCGAAAAAAACAAAGCACTGCCGCGCAGTTTGCGCGGCAGTGCCGTTTTTAAATAAAAAATGAAACGCCGAATTAAACTTTCTTCATGCAACGTCTAACTCTTATCCCGACAAAGCGAAATAATTTTTTGAGCGATCTCTTCCGCCGTCGCGCCGCATGCGGATACTTTTAATGTGTCGAGTTTTTCATAAAGCGGTATTTTTGCCAGACTGCGCGCTAAAACGTCCTTTTGACGAATGCCGAGTTTTATATCCTTTTCAAGGCGTTCCGTTACGGTCTTTTCGTCCGCGATCAAAGAGATCGCCCATACTTTACACATAGAAGTATCCAGATTTTTTAAAATATCGTCTATAATTTGCCGCTCGTGCATCACCCAGCAAAATACCACGTTTTCATAAGCCGGGCAACGGAGAAAACTGTTAAGCAGATGGCAGATATTATCGATAACCATAGCCTTTGTTTCTTCGTTGACAATAAAGGGAGAAGCGTCCCAACACCAATCGCCGTCCAGGAATATGCAGTTCTTCAATTTTTTTTGCAATGCACGGCTCACCGCGGTTTTTCCCACGCCCATCGTGCCGCCGATCAAAAATAAATTCTTCATTTTTTTGCCAATAAATAAAATCATTTTTCCGCCGCGGCGGTCGCTTTATTTGTCTTTTTATTCTGCAACAGATTTTTCCGAAAAACCTTTTATTATTTTATCTCAAAATGCAAAGGTTGTCAACCTTCAAGCAATTCATTCGGTTGAAAAGCACTGATGTTTCGTCAATTTTTTATTTTTATCCGCACGTAAAAAATTCTCATAATCTTTGAATGGAAATCGGCAGATCGTTATTGACAATAAGTAATATGATATCTTATAATGATTACAAAGGGGAAACTTATGGAACAAAGCGAATTCGGCAAAAACCTCGCCGCACTTAGAAAAAAGAAAAAACTGACCCAGACAGAACTT
>CALVXL010000140.1 GCA_944369635.1 uncultured Clostridia bacterium | reverse complement strand
CCCTTGCGTCGTCGAACCTGGGCTTTTCCGATATAGACGCCATAGCCGTAACTTACGGCGCGGGGCTTCTGGGCGCGCTTTTGGTGGGCGTATCCTTTGCAAAGGGGCTGGCGTACGCCCTCGATAAGCCGCTCATCGGCGTCAATCATATCCGCGGGCACATCGCGGCGGCGTATCTTGCGGATAAAACGCTCGAGCCGCCCTATGTCGCGCTGCTTGCGAGCGGCGGACATACCGCCGTCATTCACGTAAAGAATTATTCCGAACATGAGGTGCTCGGCTCTACGCTGGACGACGCCGCGGGCGAAGCGTTTGACAAGGTGGCGCGCGTTTTAGGGCTTTCCTATCCAGGCGGACCGAACGTGGAAAAGCTGGCAAGGCAAGGCGAAAGAAACATTGCGTTTCCCGCGATGCTGAAAGGCTCGCATACTTTTGATTTTTCATACAGCGGATTAAAGACTTCCGTCGTAAATTACGTTCACACGAAAGCGCAGAAAGGCGAAGCCTTTTCGGCGGCGGATGTGGCGGCTTCCTTTCAGTCCGCCGCGCTCGACGTGCTTGCGGACAAACTGTTTGCGGCGGCGGAAAAACTCGGTATCAGGACCGTGGCGGCGGGTGGCGGCGTCGCGGCAAACGGATATCTCAGGGAAGAGCTTACCCGCCGCGCGGCGGAAAAGGGGGTCAAGCTGGTGCTTCCCGAACGGCGGTATTGTACGGACAACGGGTGCATGATCGCCGCGGAGGGATATATTCGGTATATAAGCGGGGATTTCGCGGGGCTCGACCTCAACGCGAAAGCGAGTATTCCGCTTAAAAACGCGCTGCGCGGCGGCGCGGGGAAGGAATAAATTTTGAAAATGGCTAAATCGAAACGAAAGCTGACCGCGGCCAAATTTTTGGTGCTGGGGTACGTGATCGTGATTCTGACGGGAACGTTTCTCCTGTGCCTGCCCATTTCCAGCAGGGACAGGGTGTGGACGCCTTTCGTCGATTCGCTCTTCACGGCGACCAGCGCGACCTGCGTTACGGGGCTCGTCGTCTACGGCACGAACGTGCATTTTTCGATCTTCGGGCAGATCGTCATTTTACTGCTCATCCAGACGGGCGGCGTGGGGTTCATGACCGTCATTACCATGGTCAGCATGTTTTTGAGAAGAAAAATCGGGCTGTACGAAAGAAAACTTCTGATGCATTCCGAAGGAACGGGAAGAATCAGCGGCGTCATGCACCTTTTGAAACATATTCTTTTGTTCACGCTCATCTTCGAATCGTGCGGGGCTATCCTGCTCGCCACGCGCTTTGTCGCCGATTTCGGTTGGGGACGGGGCATTTACTACGCGATCTTTCACGCGGTGTCCTCGTTCTGTAACGCCGGGTTCGACCTTTTGGGAACGGCGGGAAATCCCTTTCCGTCGCTCACCGCGTACGTGGGCGATCCCGTGGTCAATATCACGGTAATGTTTTTAATTGTCGTCGGCGGGCTCGGATTTATCGTGTGGAGCGACGTGGTGGACTGCAGATTCCGCTTTAAAAAATATTGTCTGCACACGAAAGTCGTTCTCGCCGCAACGCTTACGCTCATTTTCGGCGGCGCGCTGTTTTTCTTCTTTTCGGAAGCGAATCACGCGTTCGCGCACCTGAGCTTGCCGCAACGTATCCTGGCGGCATTCTTCCAGTCGATCACGCCGAGAACGGCGGGCTATAATACCGTCAACATGGCAGAGCTTTCCGAAGCTGGCTGGATGATGACCGTCATGCTGATGTTTGTCGGCGGCAACACGGGGTCTACGGCGGGCGGCGTCAAAGTAACCACGATGGTGGTGGCGGTTCTGGGTATCGTCGCCGCGGCGAAAAACGACACTTCCGCAACGGTGGCGAAGAGAAACGTCGGCACCGTGCAGATCTTGCAGGCGTTCTCCATCATCGGCGTTTATCTCGTGACGGTCATCGTCGCGGTGATGATGATGTCGTTTGCGGAAACCGAGCCGATCGAAGATCTCATTTTCGAGGCGGTTTCGGCAATCGGCACGGTGGGACTGACCACGGGTATCACGCCCACGCTGACGGCGTTTTCCAAAGTCGTTTTGGTGATTTTGATGTTCAGCGGCAGGGTGGGGGCGTTTTCGCTCCTTTCGGCGATTGCGGAAAAGCGGGAAAACCCGCCCGTCAAACGCCCGAACGGAAGGATTTTAATCGGTTAAGCGAGGGAAAACATTTATGAAATCTATTCTTATCATCGGCATGGGGCGTTTCGGAAGAAGCCTTGCCGAAAAACTTTCGGAACTCGGTAACGACATTATGATCGTGGATAAGCGCGACGAGATCATCAACGAACTCGCTCCGCGTTTCACCAACGCCCTCATCGGCGACGCTACCAATTTAAGCGTTCTGAAAAGTCTCGGCGTCAATAATTTTGACGTGTGTTTCGTCGCCATCGGCGAAAATTTCCAATCGTCTTTGGAAGTGACGTCCCAGCTCAAGGAACTCGGCGCAAAGTACGTCGTTTCCAAAGCGAGCAGCGAATTGCAGGCGAAATTTCTCTCCCGCTGCGGCGCGGACGAAGTAACTTATCCCGAACGGGACATGGCGGAAAAGCTCGCCGTGCGCTTCAATGCGGACAACATCTTCGATTATCTCGAAATTTCCGCGGAATTCGGGCTTTTTGAAATCGCCGTTCCCAAAAAGTGGGTGGGCAGCACCGTTTCGGGCACCAAGGCGCGGCAGGCGCACAACATCAACATTATCGCCGTCAAGCACGACGGCTCGATGGAAATGCTGACGGGCGCGGACTATGTGTTCCGCGCGGACGATCACCTCGTCGTCATCGGGCGTGCGGACGACGTGTTTTCCATTACAAACCGATAAATTTTACGGCGCGGTACCCGCGCCGTTTTTCGCGTTTTTATTGCTGGTTTTCTTAAAATATGGTAAATTGATTGCATATGAACACGCTTTACAGAAAATATGAAGATTTCAATACCGCGGAATCGGGGCTTTCTTTTACGCTGACCGTCGTTTGTCCGTTCGCGCTGATGCTCATCGTTACGGCGATCTTTCAGTTCGGGCTGGGCGATACCGAAAGCCCGCTCTATATCCTTTGCGCGTATGCGGCGTCGCAGCTTTCCTATTTCGGCGTGGCGGCGTTCATCGCGCGCCAAAAAGGCGGGCTTACCGCGTTCCGCGTGGAAAAATTTCACCAAAAATACATCATCCTTGCGCTGGCGCTCTCCTACGGAATGCTCTTCGGGCTGGGATATCTGAACGAACTTTTTGTCGGCGCTTTGCAAGACGCGGGACTTAACGTCGCGGGCGTTTCGCCGCCGCTCGATACTTCCGTGCAGTTTATCTTTTCCCTGCTCATCGTGGGGATCATGCCCGCGTTTTTCGAAGAAGCGCTCTTTCGCGGCGCGATACTCAGGGGCACGGGGTACATGAACGTTTGGGCGGCAATGGGCATCAACGGCGCGATGTTCGCGCTCTTTCACCAGAACCCCGCGCAGACAATCTATCCGTTTTTAACGGGGTGCGTGTTCGCCCTCGTCGCGCTTCGTTCGGGCAGCGTGTTTCCTTCGATCATCATGCACGGCGTAAACAATCTTACCATTCTCTGCGTTTCGTATTTTGCGCCGGAAGCCGCGCTTTATAATACCGCCACCTTAATTACGGGGCTCGTTGCCTTCGTCGCGGCGTTTTGTTATCTCGCGTTTTTCGATAAGGAAAAGGATCCCGCGGCGGAAAAACTCGCCGCGCCGCAGCCGCTGCGCGGCAAGTATTTTCTCTATTTCGCGTCGGTGGGCATGGCGCTTTGCGTAATATCCTGGATCGCCGCGCTGTTGGGGTAAGATATGTTGAAGATTAAAATCGTCGCCGTGGGCAAGGTAAAGGAGAAATATTTTTCGGAAGGGATCGCCGAATACCTCAAGCGCATTTCCCGCTTTGCGGAAATTTCCGTGGCGGAAGTCAAAGAGGAAAACTTTTCCAAAGAAGGGGAAGCGGAGCGCAAACTCGCCATGAAGCGGGAAGCCGACCGCATTTTTCCCGAACTCAAAGGCGTCGTCGTCTGCCTTGCGGTGGAGGGCAAAAAACTTTCCAGCGAAAAACTTTCGGAAAAAATCGGGGAGTGGAAACAATCGGCGAGCGAGATCTGCTTCGTCATCGGCGGTTCTTACGGTCTGGACGAAACCGTCAAAAAGCGTGCGGACTATCTCTTATCCTTTTCGGATATGACGTTTCCGCACACGCTGATGCGGCTGATTTTAACGGAACAGCTTTACCGCGCGCTGTCCATATCGGCGGGCACGGGCTATCATAAATAAAGCGGCGAATCTGCGTGGTCTTTCGCGGCGGGCGCTTTGCCGCCGTTTCGCAAACGAGGCGGCGCGGGTAGCACAAACAAGGCAAAATTCATAAAATGTCGTATGGACGTTTTGGAAGAAGTTTATTCGTTTTACGATGATTTTGCGGGCGAAAAGGGCGTGTTCGGATTTTCCGAAGAGCGCCGCCCGCTGGTGTATTTTCTGCTCGGCAAGGGAGAACCCGTCCTGCTCATGCAATATGCCATGCATGCGCGCGAGTACGTAACGGCGTACGTTGCGCTCGAGCAGATTCGTTGGCTTTCTTCGCGCGATTTCGGCGGGAGCGTATACCTATTGCCGCTGGTAAATCCCGACGGCGTGAAGATCGCTCTCACGCGGGATAAGCTTTGGAAAGCCAACGCGAAGGGCGTGGATCTCAACGTCAATTTCGACGCGCGCTGGGGCACGGGCGTTCGAAATAAGCGCGTTGCCGGGGCGAGCGATTATATCGGGGAGTACCCTTTTTCGGCGGC
>CALVXL010000139.1 GCA_944369635.1 uncultured Clostridia bacterium | reverse complement strand
CATTTATAAACTTTATCGCGGCTCGAATGCCCGAAAACATTTCCATAAATCTTAACATAATCATTTCAATTTGTCATTTCAACTGAAAACAATGCTTTGCGCCGAAAGGCGGCGCGGAGCTTAAAATATTCTCAATTCATCGGAACCCGCGTCTGAAGCGGACGTTCCTTTTCCTGCAAAGAGGTACCATATGAACGACCAAAAATTTATCGTGATGTCGGCGGATGCCCTCGTTACGGAAGATCTGAAATTGCTGGAAACCTTGCCGAATTATCGCAGGTATGTTGCGGGCGGCGCGAGAATGGAAAGCATGCTTTCCGTCTATCCGACCGTCACCTATCCCGCCCATACTTCTATGGCTACGGGGTGCCTTCCGGGCAAAACGGGGATTGTCAGCAACTGCGAAAGGCTGGATCCTTCCGCAAAATCTCTTCCGTGGGTGCTCGATCATAAATTTGTGAAAGTTCCCGATATTTTCACTGCCGCCAAAAAGGCGGGGAAGAGCACGGCGAGCGTGTTCTGGCCGGTCACGGGCAATCATAAAGATATCGATTATCTCATCAACGAATGGCCCGGCTGTGCGGAAAACGTACCCATTGAAACCGCGCTCGCTTCGCAGGGTACGTCGCCCGAGGTGTTGGAAATCGTAAAAAAATACATGCGCGAAATGCCGCGTACGGGTATTCATCCCGACTGCGATTATTTTATCGCCGACTGTGCGGCGGAAATCATCCGCAGATTTTCTCCCGACCTCATCATGCTTCACCCTGCAAACGTGGACGGCGTGCGGCACGGGAGCGGCGCGTTCGGGGAAGAAGTGGACCAGGCCGTCAAGGATACGGATAATCTGATCGGCATTGTCTGCCGCGCGGCAGAAGCGGCGGGCTGGAAGGATAAGTTCAACTTTATTCTCGTAAGCGACCACGGGCAGATGGATATGAAGCGGGTGATCAACACCAATACGCTGTTTGCCGATCTCGGCTGGATCGAAACGGACGACGACGGCAACGTGAAGAGCTGGCGGGCGAAAACCATCTCGTCGGCATTCAGCTCTTACGTGATTTTGAAAGACCCTTCCGACGAAAAATTCAAGCGCGAAGTAGCCTGTACGTTATCGAGTATCGTGAAAGACGGTTTGTACGGTTTCGGCGAAGTGCTCGACGAGAAGCAGGCGCGCGAGCGTTACGACCTGTACGGCAACTTTTCCTTTGTCATCGAAACCGACGATTTTACCGGTTTCGGAGACGACGTCACGCACCCCACGCTGGCGCGTTGCAGGGATATGAGCGATTATCGCCAGGGATGGGCTTCTCACGGCTATATGCCCGAAAAGGGGCCGCAGCCGGTGTTCTGCGCGAAAGGTCCCGCATTCAAGGAAAATTATCTCGGCGGGCGCGGCAGGATTTACGATCTTGCGCCTACGCTTGCGGCGGCAATGGGTATCGACTTTTACGATTGCGACGGGCGCGCGCTCACAGAACTTTTAAGATAACGCGACCTTATTTTACGGAAGCGAAAGGCAAAAAGGATAACGGACTTTATGAATATAAAAATTGCGCAAGGTTGCGGAAATTGCGGAGGTATAGGATGGATATTAAAAAGATTGTAGAAGATTTTCAAAATTGCGTATGCGGGAAAAAACATACCGTCGGAATAAGGGAAGTGGTCGTCGGCAGCGGCGTCACCAAGGATGCCGGTAAAATATTGAAACGCAACGGATTCGGCAAGAATTTGTTGCTCGTGGCGGACGAAAATACGTTGCGCGCCGCCGAAGGACTGGTGAACGCGTTGCTGGCGGAAGGCTTTACGCTTTCGCAAAAGATTTACGAAAATCTGCGCGTTGCGGATATGCGCGAAGTGGAAAAAACCGAAAGGCTGTTGCAGAATGCGGACGGCGTCATCGCCGTAGGCACGGGTAGCGTGCACGATACCTGCCGTATGGCGAGCGCAAGGCAGAAAAAACTGCTCTGTCTTTTTCCGACGGCGGCGTCCATGGACGGTTTTGCCTCCTATAACGCCCCGCTTACCGATCACAATTTCAAGATAACGTATGCCGCAAAAACGCCCGAGGTCATTATTGCCGATACCAAAGTTCTGGTAAACGCGCCCGACGAATTAAAGTCGGCGGGCTTCGGCGATATGGTGGGCAAGTACGTCGCGCTCATCGACTGGCAGGTTTCCAACCTCGTTTCGGGGGAATACTATTGCCCGAAAGTTGCCGAACTTACCAGAAACGCGACCGATAAAATCATGTCGATTGCCGATCAGATCCTTTCCAAGGAGGAAAGCGCCGCGAAAGAGGTGTTCGAAGCGCTGCTTCTCACGGGTATCGGAATGGCGTTCACGCAGAATTCCCGTCCTGCGTCGGGTACGGAACACATCCTCTCGCATTTTTGGGAATGCATAGAACTTTCGCACCATCATCTTTCCGATTTCCACGGCAAAAAGGTCGGGGTGGCGACTTTGCTCATCATGGACGAGTATGAAAAGATGGTGCAAAAAGAAAAGATCACCGCACATAAGGAAGTGGTCGATTGGGACGAGGTTTACCGTCATTACGGCGATCTCGCCGACGAAGTGAGAAAACTCAATACGCCCGATACCATTACCGACAGCATTGCCCCCGAAACCATCGAAAAGAATTGGCCTAAAATCAGGGAAATCGTCAAATCCGTTCCTTCGAGAAAGGAAATTTACGATGCGATGAAACTTGCCGGTTGCGTTACCGATTGTTCGGAAATCGGCGTTTCGGAGTTTTTGAAAAACGAAGGCTTGCGCTATCATCCGTATATGCGCCGCAGGGTTTCGCTTATGCGCCTGAAAAATATGATCGACTAAAAAAAGCCAAAGCTCCGCGTATTTTTACGCAGGCGGTCGGAGATATAGAGATAGCGTGTAACGCAAAACGCGCCCGAAATTGTTTTTCGGGCGCGTTTTGCCGTCCGTTAAAACGATAAGAATAAAGGAAACAGATAAATAAAAAGCGCGGAAAACATCGTTTCCGCGCTTTTAGCGTATTTTTATTTTTTATGTCGCGCAATTCTGTGCGGGGGTTTTTACATCAGGGGGATTGTTGCGAGATACAAAACGTCCTTGCGGTATGCCGCGTCGCCTTCGGCGAGGACAAACGCCTTTTTATAAACCGTTCCGCCCGCTTTCTGCACGAGTTCTTCCAGACCTTCCAGACTCGCGCCGGTGGATACCACGTCGTCCACAATACCCACTTTCTTACCTTTTAAAAGTTCGGTGTCGTGTTTGGAAAGGTAAAGCTTCTGGATCGCGCCCGTCGTGATGCTCGATTTGATGGTGATTTCTATGCCGTCCTGCATATACAGCTTTTTGCTCTTGCGCGCCACCGCATAATAATGCATGTTGAGTTCGCGCGCCGCCACGTGGGTGAGTTGCAAACCCTTGGATTCGGCGGTGACGAGCACGTCGCAGTCGCTTAAAAGCTTTGCAATTTCCTTTCCGCAATGCTCGGTGAGCTCCTGATTGCCGTGCAGGTTGAAAAAGGCGATTTTTATCCCGCTGGGCAGGGGAAGAATGGGTAGTTCCGCTTTATATCCTTTTATATCCACTACGAGTACGTTGTTTTCCATGATACACCCCTTTGAATTTCGTTATCGGTTTCATTTTAACATAAAAGAAAGCGTTTGTAAACTCATAACGCGGCGATTTTGCGCATAAATTGAAACGTACGGGAGAAAGAAAGGCTATGGTATATCACGCGGAGAACGCACAAAACGTAATCAGATACTTCAAAAGCGACGCGCAAAACGGGCTCAGTACGTCCGCCGCAAGGGAAAATGCGGAAAAATTCGGGAAGAACGTTTTGAAAAAAAAGAAGGGGAAAAATATTTTCGGGCGAATTTTAGAAGCGCTTTCCGAGCCGATGATCCTCATTCTGATTTTCAGTTTCGTCATAACGCTGGGCACGAATATCGGCAAAGCCTTAAAAACGGGGGACGGCGATTTTGTGGAATGCGTGGGGATTTTCCTTGCGATCGCCCTCTCGGTGGGCATCACGCTCTTTATGGAAAGCAGTTCGCAGAAGGCGTTCGCCGCGCTGGAAGACATTTACGATAAAGTCGCCGTCAAGGCGGTGCGCAACGGCAGAACCGTCCTCCTGACGAAAGACGAGGTCGTGGCGGGGGATATTTTGCTTCTGACGGGGGGAGACAAGATCGTTGCGGACGGCAGGGTGCTGGAAGGCGCGGGGCTCAGGGCGGACGAGTCCGCCCTGACGGGGGAGTCCGTGCCCGTAAAAAAGATTGCGGATCCCGTCGGCGCGGGCGCGCCGCTTGCGGAACGCAAAAACATGCTCTACGCGGGTACGTTTGTGGCGGCGGGCGAAGGAAAAATGCTCGTTACCGCCGTCGGCGCGGATACCGAGATCGGCGCGATCGCGGGGGAACTTTCCGTAAAAAAGGACGGCAAAAGCCCGCTCAATCAAAAGCTCGCCCGCCTGACGCGCACCGTTACGATTATCGGCGCGCTCGCGGCGCTGTTCGTCGTTATCGTGAGTACGGTGCGCCTGTTTTTGAACGGTACGGCAAATTTCGAAAGCGTGATGGACGTCATCATCACGGGCATCGTGCTGGTCGTCGCCGCCGTACCGGAGGGTTTACCCGCCATCGTGGCGGTGGCGCTCGCCCTCAATATGATCAAGCTGGCGCGGGAAAACGTGCTCATCAAAAAGCTCATCGCCACGGAGACGGCGGGCGCGGTCAGCGTGATCTGCTCCGACAAGACGGGCACGCTCACGGAAAATTGCATGAGCGTGGTGAAGATCTGCACCACCGAATACTGCTATGCGCCCGAAGAGGTGGTCAAGGAGGCGCTTTACCAGAATTTCTGCGTAAATTCCACCGCCGATCTGTTGCGGGATGAGAGCGTACGTTACAGCGGCAGCAGCAGCGAGGGGGCGCTTTTGGCCGCTTACGAAAAGGCGACGGGAAAGAACTATGCCGAAATGCGCCGTCAGGCAAAAATTCTCGCTCGCGTTCCCTTTTCTTCGGATAAAAAATATATGTCCACCACGATTTCTTACGCGTGCGGAGCGCGCACTTTGATCAAGGGCGCGCCGGAAAAGATCATGCCGCTCACCGACCTTACCTATTCGCAAAAACAGCGCATGAGCGATATCCTGACGAAATACGCTTCGGAAGGGCGGCGCGTTCTGGCGTTCGCGCACGCCGACGGAAAAGACAAAGAAAACGCAAAGTCCTTTAAATTCGACGGGTTCGCCGTCATCGCAGATCCCGTCCGCAAGGAAGTGTATGAGGCGGTGCGCCTCTGTAAAAAGGCTAACATCAAAATCAAAATGCTGACGGGCGACAACCTGCTCACCGCC
>CALVXL010000138.1 GCA_944369635.1 uncultured Clostridia bacterium | reverse complement strand
AATAATCTCGATATTCATAGATTATCCTCCTTAAAATAAATTCGGGAGTTTCCCCTTTACAATATTATTCGACGCGAAAGCGCCTTTTCCCTTTTTTATTTCCGCGAAGAAAACACCAGTCCCGAAGAAGAACAGTCCACTGTAACGGTTTCGCCTTCCAGAATGTTGCCCTTGAGCACTTCTTCGGACAACCTGTCCTCCACGAGCTTTTGAATGTTTCGTTTGAGCGGACGGGCGCCGTATTCGTTATCGTACCCGCTTTCCGTGATATAATCGAGGGCGGAACGGGTAACTTTGAGCGATACGCCCATGTTTTCCAGCCGCTTTCCCAACCCGTCGAGCAGAATGGAAACGATTTTTTCCGCGTCCGCTTTGCCGAGTTTGGAAAAGACGACGATATCGTCCACGCGGTTCAGAAATTCCGGTTTGAACCGCTCTTTCAGGGCTTCCTTTATCCTGCCGCTCATCTTCTCGTATTCGTCGGCGGGCGACGAGCCGCCGAATCCCAGCGCCGAAACGCTTTTCGCTTCCGACGCGCCGACATTGGAAGTCATGATGATGATGGTGTTTTTAAAATTCACCACTCTTCCCTTGCTGTCCGTCAGTCGCCCGTCGTCGAGAATTTGCAGCATCAGATTGAAAATATCGGGGTGCGCCTTTTCGATCTCGTCGAACAGCACCACCGAATAGGGTTTGCGGCGCACCTTTTCGGTAAGCTGCCCCGCCTCGTCGAAACCGACGTATCCCGGGGGCGCGCCGATGAGCTTTGCCACCGAGTGCTTTTCCATGTATTCGCTCATGTCGATGCGGATCAGATTGCGTTCATCGTCGAAAAGACATTCCGCAAGCGCCTTGGAAAGTTCCGTCTTTCCCACGCCCGTCGGCCCGACGAAGATGAAACTGCCGAGCGGACGGTTTGCGTCGTTGAGTCCTGCCCGCGCGCGGCGAATGGCGCGAGACACGGCTTTTACCGCCTCGCTCTGCCCGATAACGCGGCGGCCGAGCTCCTCTTCCAACCGCAAAAACCGCTCCGCTTCCGTCTCCGTCAGCTTGACGGCTGGAATCCCCGTCTGCGCGGCGACGATCTTCGCCACGTCGTCCTTATGGAGTTCCAGATAGGTCTTTACGCGGATTTCATCCTGCCTGTCGCGCATTTTTTCGAGTTCTGCGGAAATTTTTGCGCACGCTTTTTCCTGCTTGGCGAGCGCCGCCGCGTCGCCGTGGCGGAAAGCCTCGTCCTTGAGCATGACTGCGCTTCGGAGTTCTTTTTCCTTCTGCCGCACCGCTTCGGGCAGATTGTAGCTGTCCAGCCGCAGGCGGGAAGCCGCCTCGTCGATGAGATCGATGGCTTTATCGGGCAAAAATCTGTCCGTAATATAACGGTCGGAAAGCGTGACCGCCGCCTCGATGGCGTCGTCGCAGATCGTAACCTTGTGGTGCGCCTCGTAGCGATCGCGCAACCCTTTTAATATTGCGATACTTTCTTCCGCACTGGGCGCGTCCACCATGATGGGCTGAAAACGCCGTTCGAGGGCGGGATCTTTTTCGATATATTTACGGTATTCGTCGATGGTCGTCGCGCCGATGGTCTGCAACTCTCCGCGCGAAAGCATGGGCTTTAAAATGTTTGCCGCATCCATGTTGCCTTCCCCCGCCGAGCCCGCGCCGACGATGTTGTGTATCTCGTCGATAAACAAAATGATATTTCCGTCGTCTTTTACGACGGATACGATCTTTTTCAGGCGTTCTTCGAAATCCCCGCGGTAACGGCTGCCCGCCAAAAGTCCCGCAAGATCTAAAGAAAATACCGTTTTGCCCGCCAGAAGTTCCGGCACCGCGCCTTTTACGATGGCCTGCGCCAACCCTTCCACCACCGCGCTTTTGCCGACGCCCGGCTCGCCGATGAGCACGGGGTTGTTTTTGCTGCGCCTTGTCAGAATCTGGATGATGCGGTCGATCTCCTCCTTTCTGCCGATGACGGGATCGAGCTTGCCGAGCCGCGCGCGCTCGGTCATGTCCACGCCGAATTCTAAAATGTCCTTTATCTTAGATTCCCCTCGGCGGTTTTCGCAAAACTCCGGCGCGTCGTCCGCGTCCACGCGGATTTTTTCTTCCAGCTGTTCGATCATGCGGGAAGTATCCGCGCCGAGCTGACGAAGGATACGCACCGCAAGCGAATCGCCGACGTTCAGTATGGCGAGAAGAATATGTTCCGTACCGATGAACGAAGCGCCCTCGTTGAGAGAAAATTCCATGGCCCGCTCGAACATATTTTTCGCGCGGGGCGTAAGCCCCACGATGTTGACCGATTTATCCAGCGTCTTTTCAAAATAATAGCCGTAACGCTTTACGTCCACTTTCGCGTCCGTCAGAATGGTTTTTGCCACGCCGTCGGGCACGCTCAAAAGTCCGTACAGAATATGTTCGCTCCCGATATACGTGCAGCCGTAGCGGGAGGAAATCCTCTGCGCCTCGCGGAACGCCTTCTGGGCGTTGGTGGAAAATTTTTCCTCGAAACTGTTGTCCATCAAACGTCTCCCCTGATTTTTTTGAGCGAATGCCGCACGAAATCCGCGCGGTAATAATCCCGCTCCTGTTCGGACATCTCCTTGCCGTAGCGCACG
>CALVXL010000137.1 GCA_944369635.1 uncultured Clostridia bacterium | reverse complement strand
CCTTCTTTTTTTTTTTTTTTTTAATAAGCGCCGTAGTCCGCGTCGATATCGAAAAAGCGGTAAAAATAATCTTTATCTCCGTCCTCGGTGATGATCACGGCGTTTTCGCCGTCGTTATACGCGAAACAGGTTTTGTCGCCGCTGTGCACGTAAAATCCGTTGTCAGCCCGCTCGTAGCGGAAGATCTGCCCGCATTCCAGCGTGGCCTCCACGTCGAAAAAGCAGGCGGAAGAGGTAATTTTTTCCATGATAAAAAAATACGGACCGCTTTACGCGATCCGTCTGATAACCGTTTTAGTTTTCTTTCGCGTACACGCTGACTTTCTTGTCGCTCTTGCCGCTTCTTTCGAACTTCACCACGCCGTCGATGAGCGCGAACAGCGTATCGTCGCCGCCGATGCCCACGTTGTTGCCCGCATGGAATTTCGTGCCTCTCTGTCTTACGAGAATGTTGCCCGCGAGGACTTCCTGCCCGTCAACCTTCTTGGGTCCCAGGCGTTTGGATTCGCTGTCTCTGCCGTTCTTGGTGCTGCCGCCGCCTTTGTGGTGCGCAAATAATTTAATAAATAACATTATTTCCTTACCTCCTTATTTCGCAGCGATCTCGACGATTTTCACCGCCGTAAACGGCTGTCTGTGTCCCTGCTTCTTTCTCTCGTTCTTCTTCGCCTTGTATTTGTACACGACGACCTTTTTCGCCTTGCCCTGTTCGGTGACTTCGCCGACGGCTTTGAAGCCTTCCGCTTCCTTCGCCAGCTTGACGCCGTTTTCATCCGCGACCATCAGGACTTTGAATTCCACTTTGTCGCCCACGTTCGCATCGAGCTTTTCGAACTTGATGACCGAACCGACTTCCGCTTTGTACTGCTTGGAACCGTTTTCCACTATTGCGTACATTTGTGCCTCCGTTTGATACTCGCCGGAATTGTATCCACGCCCCTGCGCTTCCTCGTGGCGCCGTTGCAAAAAAATTCGGTCTTAAATGCCACTCCCGAGCGGTTCATTGGGTATTTTATCTTATTTTAGGTAAAATGTCAAATGTTTAGGGGCTTTTTTACGTATATTTTTGCGATTTTCGGGCAAGAATAGCGGTATAAAACGAAATCCCCCGCCGCGGGGAAGGAGCATATCATGGAAGACAAAAAAATCAACGAAGAAACCCTCAATAAAATCTACCGCAACGCGCACATCGCCCTGCAATCGATTTCCAACCTGTCGGAAGAAACCGACGACGAAAAGATGAAGGCGGAACTCAAAGACCAGTACGACGGTTACGAAAAGATCATCGGCGAGATCTCCACCTATATGGCGGAACTCAAAATCGAACCGAAAGACATCAACGCGCTGAAAAAAGGCTTTATGCGCTCGGCGATCAAATTAAAGACGCTGGCTGATAATTCCCGCACGCACCTTGCGGACATGATGCTGCAAGGCACGATCATGGGCATTACCGAGCTTTACACGACCATGCAATCTAACGGCGAAAGCGTGACGGAAGAAACCCGCGCGCTCGTGCAGAAACTGCTCGACTTCGAAGAAGAATGCGAATCGAAATTAAAAGCCCTGCTGTAATAAGCAAAGCTTTTTCGGCAAAACGGCGGCGCCTTTTTATAACGGCGCGCTTTACCGAAGCATAAGCGCCGCTTAAAGCGCGCCCGCGCGGACAGACGATTCCGCGCGGGCGTATTTTATTCTTCCAAAGTAAAATCGAGCGAAACGCTCTTTTCAAATTTAGAATGCAGAAACGGCTTGACCACCCCTGCGTGATAGTCGTTTTCCTGATAGGCGGAAAGCGCTTCGAAGGAGTCCAGCCACACTTCCAAAATGAGATCGAAACTGCGCTCGCTGTGCAGTTCGTCCGCGTGCGCCTGCACGTTGATGACCTGCGGAACTTTGCCCTGCATAGACTTTAAGAGCTCCACGGCTTCGCCGAGGCTCTTTTTTTCTTCTTCCTTAAACTTATAGCATACCACGTGTTTGATCATTTTCTTTTTCTCCTCTCTTTTTAACGATTGCGGGCAGGACTTCGCATATAAATGCCGATACGAATACCAACCCCGCCCCTATGAGCATGCGCGCCGTGAGCGGTTCGCCGAGCGCCGCGCCCGCGATCACGCCGAACACCGCCGAAAGCGACAGCAAAAACGACGCCTCGCTTTCCGACGCGCGCTTTTGCCCGTAAAACTGCAACGCCTGCGCAAAGGCGGTGCCCGCCACGCAGAGCAGCAACAGCGGCAGAAGATCGGCGAACGCGAAAGATATTTTCACGTAGTCCGCGCGCTCGAATCCAAGGGAAATCCCGCCGCAAAGCACGCCGACGAACAGAAACGCCAACGGAAGAACGCCTTCCGCTCCGCCGAGATCGTTTAAGCTTTTAAATACAAGGATCTGCGCGGCGAAGAAAATGCCGCTCGCCACGGTGAGCAGATCGCCCCGATTGAGGGTAAAACCGCCGCCGAGCACCATCAGCGCCGTGCCCGCCGCGCCGAATATCGCTGCGACGACGTGATACGCGCTGACTTTTTCTTTGTAAAACGCAAAACACAAAAAGGGCACGAGCACGCACTGCCCCACCGAAAGAACCGCGGCTTTCGATGCGGACGACGAGATCTTTACGCCGTACGCCTGCAAGACGTATCCCGCCGCCAGCGTGAGCGCAAGAAGAGCCGCCCACAAGACGTGGCGGCGTTTAAGTTCGAATGCCTTTTCGTGAAACACGGCGAGCAGCAGCGCCTCTCCGAAGAGAAAGCGGAACGCCAGCACGAAAAATACGGGGTAGTCTTCCAGCGCTTTGCCCAGCGCGAAGTATGACGCTCCCCAGAGCGCCGCTGCAAGAACGAGCGCCGCCGCGCCGAGGATCTTTTTCCGCTTCTCCTTTTCCATCGCCTTTTAATCTTTTTTATACATCAGACAGCGGCAGTTGTCGCATTCGATGATCTCGCCGCTTTTCAGCTTGTTGACGTCCGCCATGGAAATTTCCATCAGACACTTCCCGCACATATTTCCCTTGACTTCGAAGAGAATGGGAAACATTTTGTCCTTGCGTTTCGACTTGTATTTTTCCATCAGCGCGCCGTCCACCGACTTTTCGAGGGAAGCGAGCTTTGCCTCGATCGCCTTTCTCTCGTCCTCCTTGCCGTTTTTCAGTTCGTCGTACTTGGCTTTGAATTCCTTATACTGCGCCTGCGCGGCTTTTGTGTTGGCTTTCAGCTTCTGATAGGATCTGAGCACGGCGTTCATGTCCTCCGTCAGCGCGGAAGCCTGCGATTGCAACGCGTTCAGCTTGCCGAGAAGCTCGTCGGCTTTCTTATGCAGATAAGACGCGGCGTTCTCGTCCTCGCAGCCCTCGATCGCGCCCGCGATCTCCTTCAAGGTCTCGCCGAGTTCCTTATGCTTTACGGAAATGCTTTCGTAAAGCCCGGAAAGATCTTTTGCCTTTTTATCGAGCGAGGCGAGGTTTTCGTCCACGCCTTCTAAGAATTTGCGCGCCTGCGCCGTCTTTTTGCGCTCTTCGCTCCCCTGCAAATCCTGCTCTATCGCGCGCAAAAGCGCGTCCTCTTCCTGATATGCCAGCAATTCTTTAACCATGTTCGTCTCCTTTTTTATAGGTATCGTCGATCCTCATAATATTCCGCTTCCGCCCTGCCTTCGAGCAGTCCTTTCATTTTGGAAAAGAATACTTTGAAACCGTAATTTTCCGCCGCGTAATGCGGCAGAAGAATAAG
>CALVXL010000136.1 GCA_944369635.1 uncultured Clostridia bacterium | reverse complement strand
CAGATCCGGGATCTTCACCCCGTAGATCCTGTCTTTTGTCGGCGTGAGTTTTGCATTGAAACTTTTCAGCTTTTCGTCGGAAAGTTTTTCGATTTCCCCGACAACTTCTTCGTAATTCATATTTTTTTCGTATAATATACGCCGAAAGAATACGGCTTTACCGCCGCCGTGCCGACGCATTCTTCCCCCGAAACGAGTTCGTAAATTTTGCCGTCAAAACGGAGATAATATTCGTTGGATCCGCAATTCACAGCGACGATTACGGCACATTCGCCTTTTCTGCGCTCGAATATAAGGGCGCGGCGGTCGGAATAAAGTTCCCTGTATTCCCCGCCGCCGAAAGGCGGAAGTTTTCGTAATTTACCGAGAAACCGATACCATTCGGTAATAACAAGATCTTCTCTTCCCCACGGGAAAGGCAGGCGGTTCAAAGGATCTTTAAACCCTTGCATCCCCGCTTCGTCCCCATAATAAACGCACGGAACGCCCGGCACGGTATATTGCAAAAGCGAGGCGATTTTCAGCCGACCGACCGCCCGCGCGTAGTCCGTCTCATTGAGGCGGAATTCCGCCCACGTCCTTTTATCGGAAGTTTTGGGCGTATTGTCGGCAAGTTCCGTCAAAATTCTTTTGGTATCGTGCGTGCCCAAAACGTTTAAGCAAACGTCCAGGCTCTGCTTCGGATAGTGATCGATCTGCGTGCGCACGAAGTTTGCGAAAAACTGCGCGTCGCGCTCTTTGGCAAAGCGGATTGCCGCCGCCTTAAAGGGATAGTTGGTAACGCCGTCGAGCTCTTCGCCCTGAAAATACTTTCTCCTTACGTTATAGGAAACCTTATTGGAAGCGTCTTCCCAAACTTCGCCGATCAAAAGCGCGTTTTTATTGACGGATTTGACCGCCCTGCGGAGCTTTTTGATAAATTCGTCGGGAAGTTCGTCCGCAACGTCCAGCCTCCAGCCGCCAAGCCCCAGCGCGGTATAACTTGCCACGACGCCCTCTTTTCCGGCGATAAATTCACTGTAAGACGGCTCGTTTTCGTTTACGCCGGGCAAAGTATCGAACCCCCACCAGGAAGCGTAACGATCGGGAAAAGAAAGAAAATTATACCACGGATAATAGGGCGATTTTTCGCTTTGGTATGCGCCGAGCGAAGGATAATTGCCGTATTTGTTGAAATACACGCTGTCCGCTCCCGTGTGATTGAACACGCCGTCGAGCACGATCTTTATCCCGACTTTTTCCGCCGCGGCAACGAGAGAACAAAAGTCCTCCTTCGTCCCCAAAAGGGAGTCGAATTTTTCGTAATCGCCCGTATCGTATCGGTGATTGCTGTATGCCTCGAATACGGGATTAAGGTAGACAGCCGTAACGCCGAGGCTTTGAAGATACGGCAGTTTTTCCTCTATTCCGCGAAAATTCCCGCCGAAGAAATCGTTGTTTTTCACCTTTCCGTTTTCGTCGGGAAGATATACGGGAAGTTCGTCCCATCTTTCGTGCAGAATTTTTCCCTTGCCCGCGGGACACTCGCCCGATTTGCAAAAACGGTCGGGAAAAATCTGATACACCATGCCGTTTTTGATCCAGTCGGGCGTTTCGTATTCTTCGTAAACCGAAAGCTGCCATGGCCGCGGATCGCTTTTCCGCTTTGCGCGAAGATCTTCCCCCGCGCCGAGATTGTCCTTATGTTCCAGCCTGAAATAATACCAGTAAATGCCCGCTTCCTTGGGAGAAAATTCACAACAAAATCCTCCCTCGCACGCGGACATTTCCAAAAAGCAACTGTCGCTCACGCCGTCCTTTCTGACGACCATTTCGCACGCCGACGCATCGGTAAAAACGGTAAACTTCACCGCGCGACGGGCGCATACGCCGCCCGTTATGCTTTTGCAGGCAGTTGACGTAGGATCGTAAAAATACATCATAAATCAGTCGATCCGCTTTAATCCCCAGATTTTTTCGGCGTATTCCCTCACGATCCTGTCCGCGGAGAACCTGCCGGCAGCGGCGATGTTGTTAAGCGAGATCTTCGCCCACTGCATCTTGTGGCGATAAGTTTCCTCGGCGAGTTTATGGATATCCGCGTACGCGCCGAAGTCCGCCATACACATATACGGATCGGCAACGGGACTGCCCTTGACGAGATACGACGCGATATCCGAAAAAGATTGCCCGTTGAAACCGCGGTTCAGCGCGTCGATCACTTTTTCGAGTTTTACGTTGCGGCTGTAATATTCCGTTGCGTTGTAACCGTGCTTCCAGAGCGTATCCACCTCTTCCGCAGTCAGACCGAAGATAAAGATATTGTCCTTACCGCAAGCCTCCTGCATCTCCACATTCGCGCCGTCCAGCGTGCCGATCGTCAGCGCGCCGTTGATCATGAATTTCATGTTCCCCGTACCGCTCGCTTCCTTGCCCGCCAAAGAGATCTGTTCGGAAATTTCCGCCGCCGGCATAAGTTTTTCCGACATGGAAACCGAATAGTCCTCCATATAGATGACGTTGAGTTTTTCGTTGATCTTCGGGTGTTTTTTGATATCCTCCGCAAGGAACCAGATCAGCTTGATGATCTCCTTTGCAAAATAATAGCCGGGGGCGGCTTTCGCACCAAAAATAAAGGTGCGCGGAAGCATGGGAAGATCGGGATTTTCCAGCAGATCGTTGTAAAGCGAAATGATATGCATCGCGTTGAGCAACTGACGTTTATATTCGTGCATGCGTTTTGCCTGCACGTCGAATACCGTGTCGGGATTGACGATATACCTTTCCGTCTTTTTTGCGTACGCGCAGAACTGTTCTTTTTTGATGCGCTTGATCTCGTTCAGGCGTTTCAGAACGCTTTCGTCG
>CALVXL010000135.1 GCA_944369635.1 uncultured Clostridia bacterium | reverse complement strand
TTTATGCTGGTCAATACCGTTTTTTCCGATCCCGCACAGTATTCGGGTATGGCGAGCATAATGGTGATCGTTTGTTACACGATTCAGCTTTATGCAGATTTTTCCGGATTTATCGATATAGCCCTCGGCAGCGCCGAAATGTTCGGCATTAAACTGCCCGAAAATTTTCGTCAGCCTTTTTTTGCAAAGAGCGCGCAGGAGTTCTGGCAACGCTGGCATATTACGCTGGGGTTGTGGTTAAAGGAATATGTATTCTATTCCGTTGCGCTCTCTCCGAAAGTTCTGTCGGTGTGCGGCAAAATAAAAAAGCGTTGGAAAAATCATTTTACGAAGACATTACCCACCGTTCTCGCGCTTTTTGCGGTATGGATCTGCAACGGCATATGGCACGGGCCAGAATGGAAATATATCGTTTACGGAATGTACTATTTTGTCATCATATTTATAAGTCTGATGACGGAACCGCTGTTCAAGAAATTTTATGCAAAAGTGAAAATCAATCCGCAAAATAAGTTTTTGAACGCATGCAGACATCTCAGAACGATTTTGATTATTCTGATCGGCGAGACGATATTCGGCGCAAACAGTCTCGGGGATGCATTTATGATACTCGGATCCGTTTTCCGTCCGTATCAAGGTTCAATTTTTTCTTTGGGGCTGGATTGGAAAGAATTGGTCATCGCTCTTTTGGGTGCGGGTATGATGCTTGTAGTGGGTATATTGAAAGAGCGAAAAGTAGATATACGTGCGGCAATCGCTTCGAAAGTCTTGCCGTTGCGTTGGGCGCCGTATCTGGCGATGGTTGTATTTATCGCGGTATTCGGCGCATACGGTGAATTTTATTCGGTCGTTCCTTTCATTTACGGGGCATTTTGATCGAGGTGAGGAATACACGTCATGACAGAAAGAAAATCTTTGCTTTTAAAACGCCTTGCCAAGGTCGTATGTTTTATTTTGTTGCTCGCCGCATTGTTGCATGCGGTATCTTATCTTATGCTTCCGTCGGAAGAGATCAAAACGTCCGAAGCTCGGTCCGACGAGGTAAATAAAGTTTTCAATGAAGATAAAAACTCTTTAGACGTTCTATTTTTGGGACACAGCGGGGCATACAGCGCTATTTCACCTATGGAACTTTACAAAGAATACGGTTTTACTTCTTATGTCTGCGCGCAACCCGTTCAGCTGCCGTGGGAATCGGTAAAACTTCTTAAAGGCGTTACAAAAGTTCAGTCGCCTAAACTTGTAGTCGTCGAAGTGGACCATTTGTTTTATGATAAGCAGAGCACGGAAAGCTGGAACGAAATCCGCGGCGGTTTTTTCAAAGCTTTTCCCGTCTTTCGCTATCATGCTGCCTGGAAAGACTGGTTTACGAATGATAAGCAGCATTCCCGCAGTGCGACGAAAGGCTTTTTTCTCAGTCGTGACGTCAGACCCTATACGGGGAACAAAAAGCCGATCAAAACGGATAAAGTATATAAGATCAAGAAAAGACAGTTGAAATCGCTGGAAAAAATTTGCGAAATCTGCGCCAAGCGGAATATAGCGCTGATGTTTGTGGAAGTTCCTTCGGTCATTTTGTGGGATTACAGCAAGTATAATGCCGTAAAGCAGTTTGCCGACGAAAAGAATATTCCCTTTATCGATATGAATCAATGTTTTGAAAGTTTCGGTTTCGATTGGAAAACCGATACGCGCGATAAAGGGGATCATCTGAATTATTCGGGTGCACGTAAGGTTTCTTCTTTTCTCGGTAAATACATAAAAGATCATTATTCGCTGGAAAGCAGAAAGGGGAATCCGAAATATAAAAGCTGGGAGACCGATTTGGTGCGCTATGAAGAATTAGTAAAAGGAGAAACGTAAGATGAGCAGAATTAAAAGCGTATTGGAATATCTGGAAAAAAGCGCAGACAAATACCCATATAAAATCGCGGTGGCAGACGAAAAAACGCAATATACATACGAGGAACTTCGTCAAAACGCAAAAAAAATCGCTACATATCTTGCGCAGAATGTTTCTCCTCGTTCACCCGTTGCCGTGTTCGGAAACAAAAGCGCGCCAATGCTCGCGGTTTTTCTCGGCTGCGCATATGCAAACTGTTTTTACGTTCCGTTAAACCCGCAGCATCCGAAGGAGCGCCGCGACAAAATATTGAAAACGTTGAAAACCCCTTTGGTTCTTGCGGACGATGATAGTATGCGTCTCATCGGGGAATACGGCGGAAAGACAGTCGGCTTTTCAAAATGCCGTGCCGAAATCGATGAAAATTTATTGGAAGCCAGAAGAATGGAGCATATTGACGTGGATCCGCTTTACGTTATGTTTACGTCGGGATCCACGGGTGAGCCTAAGGGAATTGCCGTTTCACACCGTTCGGTCATCGATTTTATTGAAGAATTTTCCGAACTTTTCGGATTCGGTGAAGAGGACGTGATCGGAAATCAGGCGCCGTTCGATTTCGACGTGTCCGTCAAGGATATTTACACGGCGTTGAAATGCGGAGCAAGGCTGGAAATCATTCCGAAGCAGAAGTTTTCTTTTCCTACGTATCTGATCGATTACCTTTGCGAAAGAAAGGTCACCGCGCTGATTTGGGCGGTATCGGCTTTATGTATATTGTCGTCGCTTAACGCCTTTACTTATAAGGTGCCCGAAACCGTGCGTAAGGTGTTGTTCAGCGGCGAAGCGATGCCTGTTAATCAGCTCAATATTTGGAAAACTTACTTTCCCGAAGCCATGTTCGTAAACCTTTACGGACCGACGGAAATTACCTGTAACTGCACGTATTATATTTTGGATAAAGGTTTATTTGAAAAGAAAGTTCTGCCTATAGGCAAGGCGTTTCCCAACGAAAGAGTAATTCTTCTGAGCGAAGACGGAAGGGAAGTGCGCGGGCAAAACGATTTGGGCGAAATCTGTGTTTCCGGTACGGCGTTGTCTCTCGGATATTACGGCAATCGCGGGGAAACCGATAAGGTTTTCTTGCAAAATCCGCTGAATGATTGTTACCTCGAAAAAATTTACAAAACGGGCGATCTCGGCTATTATAATGGAGAAGGCGAATTGTGTTTTGCGGGGAGAAAAGATTTTCAGATCAAACATATGGGGCACCGTATAGAACTTAATGAGATTGAAAGCGCCATTCAGGGCATAAGCGGCGTTTCACAGTCCGTGTGCTTGTTCGATGAAAAGGAAGATAAAATCTGGGCGTTTTTTTGCGGAGGCGCGGAAAATAAAGAGATCGTCACGCAGCTCAGAAAAAAACTACCTGCATTTATGATTCCGCAAAAAATCGTTTCCGTTCCGGCATTTCCGCTCACGGAGAACGGTAAGATCGACAGGAAAAAGCTGAAAGGAGAATATGCGATATGACGGATAATATATTCCGGGAAGTGATGACGCCGTCTTACATATTCGATATAGCCGTTTTAAAAGATCGCGTGAAAAAAATGCGCGAATTGTTGGGAAATATCAAACTTTGTTACGCGATGAAAGCGAATCCGTTTCTGATTGGCGATTTGCAGGATGCAGTTGATTGTTTCGAAGTCTGTTCGCACGGTGAATTCAGAATCTGTATGCGCAAAAATATTCCTGCAGAAAAAATCGTTTATTCAGGCGTATATAAGTCGGCCGCCGAAACGGAGGAAGCCATCGCTTATTGCCAAAACAAAGCGATTTATACCGTTGAATCGGTATCGCAGTTCGTTCTGCTGGAAAAACTTGCGCGAAAATTTTCCTTAAAACTTCGCGTTGTTTTGCGACTGAGTTCTTCCAATCAATTCGGAATGGACGAGGACACGATTTTTGCTTTGCTGCAAAGATTCAGAAATAATTCACTTATCTTTGAAGGGATACACTATTATTCCGGTACGCAAAAGCGAGCAGAAAAAATCGATAAGGAAATATTGTTTCTGAAAGGATTTGCCGATAAAATCAAAGAAAATGGGTATTCTTTTCCCCGCCTCGAATATGGTCCCGGACTTGCGGTGAGTTATTTTCAAGGTGAAAACGATGTTACGGAATGGGAACTTTTAAAAGATATTTCCCGTAAGCTCAATACCTGCTTTGATGTGTCGATTACATTGGAGACAGGCAGGTTTCTCGCGGCGGAGTGTGGAAAATATCTGACGAGGATCGTAGATATCAAAAAAACTTACGGGAATTATTTTTGTATTGTCGATGGCGGAATCAATCATCTCAATTACTATAATCAGATGATGGCGATGAAAAAGCCCTTTATTCGGCAATGTAAAATCGGAAAAGCGGAAGTTGAGGGAGAAACGGAATTTACCATATGCGGTTCGCTTTGTACGACTGCCGACGTTCTTGTGAAAAGTTATCCGTTGAAAGATGTGGGAACGGGGGATTTGCTGATATTTTCTAAAGCGGGCGCATATTCCGTGACGGAAGGAATTTATCTGTTTTTAAGCAGGGATTTACCTTTCATTTATATAAGAAAGGAGGACGGTTCTTTGATCGCCGTGCGAGAAAATCTTAGGACCGATCCGATAAACGGCTGAAGCCGCAGATCAATAAAAAAGGAGAAATTTTATGGAAAAACTTTTGGAAATTTTAAGCGAAGTACGTCCCGATGTAGATTTTGAAAATGAAAACGGCTTGATCGATAACGGCATACTCGATTCGTTGAATATTATGGAAATCGTTGCGGAAATCGGCGATGCTTTCGATATTACGCTGTCGCCTGCCGATATTGTTCCCGAAAACTTCAATTCCGCAAAAGCTTTGTGGAGCATGATCCAACGCCTGCAAAATTAAGTTTTTTATCTCGCCCGCGATTTTTTATATCGCGGGCGAAAATAATTAAAAGATACGTTTTCGAAAAATAATCCGCGGCTCAGCAAAATAAAGCTATAAAAAAACAAATTAAGACCTGGACAATTCGAAAAAAATGCTGTAAAATATATGTAGATAAAGAGAGCGAGTTGCGCCGTTCGGCGCAGAGAGCAGGGGAAGTTCGGTGTGATTCCGACGCAACAGCCATTACCGTGATTGTCAAAGCATAAGTCGGGTAACCTGCCGTTTTTCTGATAAACCGTAAAACGCTTGGGCAATGAAGCGATGTGCGTGTTTTATCGTTTTTTTCTTACGCTCTTTTTGTTCGGAGCGTATTTTTTTTACAAGGAGATCAAAAATGAAAAGCAAAAAGACGTTGCTTTATCTGGTGTTGGCGGCGGTTTTGGCGTTTTCGGCATTCTTTATCGGTTGCGATAAAGGCGAAGGCGCGCCGCTGAAAGGCACGATGACCATTGTTATTTTATCTGAGGACGCGTCAAAAACAAAAGAAGTTCAGGTCGATTTAAGTAAGTTTACCGATAAAGACAACGTGGACGATGTAATCGATGCGCTTGCTTCGGAACAGAAGATCTGTTATAAGGGGAGCAAGGGAATTTACGGCATGTATTATACAGCGATAGGCATTCCTGTAGAATCGGAATATAATGGAGAAACCTATATGGCGGATTCGTACATTATAGAGGAAAACAGCAGTGCTGGTCAGTATGTTTATGTATTTACAAGCGTGGAAAGCGATCAGTTGAAAGTGACGGAAGGATATACGGCGCAGTCTGTTGAATACGGCGGACAAAAACTGATAGAATCTTCGAAAGGCGTTTCGTATTTAAATCTTGTGGACGGAGCGGTTGTTTGTTTTTCGCTGATCGTATACGCCGGTTGACAAATGAATGAAACGAGGAAAAACAACGTCGCCATAAGTCCCGCAAAAGAAATCGCCTTGATGAGCATTGCCACGGCGCTGTTGCTGGCGGGTCAAACGGCTCTCAGCGCCATTCAGGGAGTAGAGGTCGTAACCGTTATATTATTGACCTTTTGCGTGTCTTTCGGGGTAAAACGGGGAATATTCGTTGCGACGACTTTTTCCGTTTTGCGATGTATCATATTCGGGTTTGTGCCGAATGTCGTTATATTATATCTGGTATATTACAATCTGTTTGCCGTGGTTTTCGGTATTGCAGGCAAATTGCTTGCAAATACGCGTTTGTGGGTAAAGATTTTGGTTCTTGCGGTCGTTGCCGCCGTGATGACTGCATGCTTTACATTGCTCGATGACCTCATCACTCCGTGGATGTACGGTTATGCGGCCGAGTCGGCGGAAATTTATTTCCTCATGTCTCTGCCGGTAATGGGCGTGCAGTCAGCATGCGCGGTAATATCCGTAAGCCTGCTTTGGTACCCGCTTTCGAAAGTTTTTGCGGTAATCAGAATATAGATAGCAAGATTTTTCTGTTTTTTAAGCCTATTTGACGTCAAATCGCAAAATTTTACCGATATCAAGCAAAAAAAGACCTTTCATTTTTTTCTGTTTGGCGATATAATGTAAAAAAACGAGGTGATGATAATATGGCGAAGTTTGAAGAGATTTCGGCTTTATTGCAAAGAGGAAAAGCGAAAGATCTTGCGGCGTTGGTTGCGGAGGAATTGAATAACGGCACCGCTCCCAAAGATATACTGACGAAAGGACTCATCGCGGGAATGAGTGTTGTCGGGGAAAAATTTAAAAATAATGAAATTTTTGTTCCGGAAGTTCTGATTGCCGCGCGAGCAATGAACGCCGCTTTGACGGTGTTAAAACCAGCCTTGGCGGAAACAGGCGTTGAGCCTGTGGGAACAGCGATCATCTGCACAGTAAAGGGCGATTTACACGATATCGGGAAAAATCTTGTAAAAATGATGATTGAAGGCACGGGGATCAGAGTGATCGATCTCGGCGTGGATTGTTCTGCTGAAAAAGTGGTGAATGCGGTGAGGGAATACAACGCTGATATCGTTTGCCTTTCTTCTTTGCTGACTACAACGATGTTATATCAGAAGGATATTATCGAGGCTTTAAAAGCCGCAGGGTTACGCGATAAGGTAAAAGTAATGGTCGGCGGTGCGCCGGTAACGCAAGCGTTTGCAGATGAGATCGGGGCGGACGCCTATACGCCTGACGCGGCAAGCGCGGCGGAGAAAGCGCGTTCTTATTTCGGTTAAAATATCAAAAAGACAGTCTTAAAACTGTCTTTTTTAAAAAATCAAGGACTTTCGGTGGCAGATAAATGAAAATTGAAGTCGTTTCCGAAAATTTCATAAAAACCGTCACGTGCGAAAAAGGCGAAATTCTTCTTTCCGTTTTACAAAGAAACGGATATAATATTGCCGCGCGCTGCGGTGGCAACGGTACCTGCGGAAAGTGCAAAGTCAAGGTGCTTTTCGGGCATTTCGGCGGGCAGAACGGAGAAGATATCTTGTCGTGCCGTGCGATTGTCGAAGATGACGCCCGTATTGAAATCATCGAATGTGAAGGAAACGGCCTTGTTTTTACAAAGCCTGCGGATTTTAAAACTGACGGAGAGGATGGAGTCGGCGTCGCGTTGGATATCGGCACGACGACTCTCGCTTATGCGCTTGTCGACCTGAAATCGGGCGCAGAGATAAAGGCTTGCGGAGAACTGAACAGGCAGGGAATTTACGGTGCGGATGTAATCAGTCGCATCGCAAGTGCGGATAAAGGAAATTTATCGGCGATGCAAAGAGCGGTGCTTATGCAGACGGAAAGAAAACTGCGTGAGTTTATGCGAGAATATAAAACAGAAAATATCCGAAGGCTTGCCGTATGCGGAAATACGACCATGCTGAATATATTTCTCGGTAAGAATATAAGCGGAATCGGTAGATTTCCGTTTGTGGCGGAAGTACTCGATTCGCTCACGATACAAGGAAGAACGCTCGGACTTCCCGTCGATGAAATCGTAATTTTGCCGTCCGTCGCGGCTTATTTCGGAGCAGATGCCGTTGCGGGCGGCCTTGCGGTAAATATCTGCGGCGGCGATCGGATACTCGCCGATATCGGAACGAACGGGGAAATGCTATTGCA